>JAZDLJ010000248.1:0-16046 GCA_043802115.1 bacterium
TTACCAAAACTCGCTACGCTCAAACAATGGTAATTTTTAACGGGAAGCTACGCTAAGAAAATTTACAAAAAGTCTCCTAATAACTCTCTCCAGCAAAATTTTTCTCTTCTCTCCTAGTAAATATGGTGTTTATTTTGGAAAAATGTCTAATATATGACAATTTGAATGGATACTTTAAATTATCATGATTATTTAAAGTATAAAATCGTTTTATCTTGTTGTCAATAGGATTTTCAGCACACATTCCGGGCATCCTTCATTAAGAGGCAAAAGTAGTTTACACTTTCTATTATTTAGACACGATTTTACACAGATTTTTTAAAAACGCTACTAAAATAATTAACCTAATAAACATTAAGTATTATATCTAACTAACGCTAATTAAAAGGTTTTAATCCATGTAAATCTGTGTTAATCCGTGTTTAAAAAGTTTTTTGTTTTTTTTGCTTTCTAAAAAATACGCCCTAAAAGTGTAAACTAGTAAATGAAGGATGCCCCCAATTTAATAAATTATTTCTTCCTTCTTTTTTATTCTTTTAAAGGAAAGGGTGGGGCAAGTTATTACTAATTTATGTTAATTTATTTTTGTTCCAATCCCTAAGCAATATTGTAATGATAAAAGAAAAACTAACCAGAATGTTGAAAGTTGGCTTGACTGGCGGGATTGCCAGTGGGAAAACCACAGTTTCCAATTATTTTGCCCAATTAGGCGCTGAGATTATTGATGCTGATAAGATTGATCGGGAATTGACCGTCCCTAATGCTCCTCTTTGGGAAAAGATTGTTAATTCATTTGGTAAGGATATCCTTGATGATGACAATAAGATTGTTAGAAAAAGGTTGGCGAATCTGGTTTTTAATGATAATAATAAAGAAAAACTCCAATTGTTAAATAATATCTCCCACCCCCTTATCTTAAATGAGATCGAGAGGAGGCTGGAGGAGATTAGACAATGGACAATTGATAACAGACAAGAAACAATTAAAATAGTAATTATTAACGCAGCCCTCTTGATAGAGAGTGGCTATTATAAAAAGATGGATAAGGTTGTTGTTGTCTCTGTTAACAAAGATAATCAGCTAAGACGTTTAATGGAGAGGGATAAGCTAACCTATAAAGAGGCTGTTGAGAGAGTAGGACTGCAAATGCCTTTAGAAGAGAAGATTAAGTATGCTGATTTTGTAATTGATAATAATGGACAACTAGAAGATACATTTAAACAGGTAAAAGAGATATACTTTAAATTAATGATGAATTTAAAAAGATGAATCAGAACACACAAATTATCTCAATTGTTAACCAAAAAGGTGGCTGTGGTAAAACTACCACAACAATAAACCTCTCAGCCTGTCTATCTGGCCTTAACAAAAAAGTCCTTATTATCGATCTTGATCCTCAAGGTCATTCTTCATTAGGGTTTGGACTTGATATAACTAGTTTATCGAATAGTATTTATGATATACTTATTGATGCCTCAGATGGATTTCACAATCTTGAAGAGGTGATTGTAAATATAGATAGAGATCTTGATTTAGCACCAGCTGAGATTATCTTAAGTGCAGTTGAGCAAAAGCTGGCAGGGGTTGAGGGTAGGGAGCTAAGGCTTGCTAATAGTCTGGAAACGTTAACCGTTAACTATGATTTTATTATCATTGATTGTCCTCCAAGTGTAGGGTTATTGACATTTAATGCCCTACTCGCATCGAATAGAGTAATTATCCCTGTTGAGATGAGTTCTTTGTCACTTTTTGGATTAAAAGAAGTATTTAAAACGATCGATATGATAAAAGAAAAACTAGGTCATCAGTTAAATTCAAGGATACTTGCTACCATCTATGATCGGCGTACTACTATTGCTCAAAAAATACTTACAGAACTTCATGCAACTTATAATAATATATTGTATAATACTGTTATTCACCAGAGTGTTAAATTAAAGGAGGCTGTTAGTTTGGGGGTACCAATTACCAAATATGCCCCGAGTTCTATGGGATTTAAAGATTATTATTCATTAGCCAGGGAAGTAGTTGCTGATAACAATTAATAAGGGGACTTGTTGTGTTCAATCTTAAGAACAAAAGTCTGGGGAGAAACTTAAAAGATGTATCAGATGTCTTTTTCTCATTAGGAGGATCGAAAAAAGAAGAAAAGGCTACTTCTCAAGAAGATAAAACATTTTTTTTAAGGAGACCAAAGAGATTTGCCAGGGTGATACCTATTACTAGTGGTAAGGGAGGTACTGGTAAATCTATGGTTACAAGTAACCTATCTATTGAATTAGTAAAATGTGGGAAAAAAACAGTTATTATTGATGCTGACCTGGGTCTTGCTAATCTTCATCTGTTAATGGGCAAGAGACCGCGTTATAATATTATAAATCTGTTGGATGATAATAAGGAAGTACGGGAGATTGTAGTAAAAAGTGCTGGGGGGGTAAAGTTAGTTGCAGGTGCTTCAGGTATTACAGAATTAGCAAATCTAACATTAGATCAACGAAAAATTCTTGTAAATAAGTTGTCTGATCTAGAAAAAAATAATGATATTATTCTTGTTGATACAGGCGCTGGTATTCATCTTAATACCCTTATGTTTTTACACGCCTGCCAGGAGATGATAGTAGTTACCAATCCTGATATTACAGCCATTACTGATGCCTACGCTGTAATTAAGACAACTGTTGAATATAATAAAAATGTAATTATAGGTGTAATCGTAAATAAGACAAAAAAGGTTGAAGATGCTCAGGTAGTCTATAATAAATTGAGCAGTATTGCCTTAAAATTTTTAAATATACATATCCAGAATTATGGTTTCATCTTTGAAGATGATGCGATTGGGAGATCTATATTAAAAAAAATACCAGTATCGTTATCAATGGATAAAACAAGATCTGGTGAGTGTCTTAAATTAATAGGACAAAAGATAGCCTTAGGTATGGATAAAAAAATAGAGGATATTATCCATAGACAGCAATCTTATTTTGGTAGGCTGAGCGCGATATTAGAGGATATTGGAAAAAGAGGTGTTTTATGACCACAATGGAATTTGAAAAGGGGTTTCAGGTTAGATAAGAAGGTAATAGGGGCAGTAGGCAGCAATTCTAATTTTGACTTATTTGTTGATGTGCCTCCAAAATTTGCTTTGCTCGTAGAGTAGTCTTTTTGAATTTTCTAAGCTTGCTTCCCTAAATTGCCTAACTCGCTTCGCTCAAACAGAGGCAATTTTACGGGAAGCTGTGCTAAGAAAATTTAAAAAAAGCCTACTAAATACTCGCTCAGCAAAATGTTGGATGCACATCTATCTTAAAAAAAATCAAAATTAGAATTGCTGGGCAGTAGGAGGGATAGTAGTTGATGAGGGATCGGATAAATATGCCTATACGCTACTCCAACCTAGGTTTTTCTAACTAATTGTATTAATTAAATATAGTAGCATAAAGTAAAAAGTAGCAAAGGCACAAAGGCACTGAGGAAAAACAAAAAAACCTTAAAAACTATGTGCCTCAGTGCCTTTGTGCCTTAACCTTAAGAATATGGAATGATGAAAAATTTAAACCAAAAATGTGGTAGCGTATCAATTTAAAAGGAGTTTAAAAGCTAATGGATTACAAAGAGACCTTAAATCTACCAAAAACTAATTTCCCAATGAAGGCGAATCTTACTCAAAAAGAACCTGAGATGCTGGAATTTTGGGATAGGATTAACTTATATCAAAAGATGAATGCTAGTAGAGAGGGCAAACCTTCATTTATTTTGCACGATGGCCCACCATACGCTAACGGAGATATCCATCAGGGACATGCCCTGAATAAGATATTAAAGGATATAATCGTTAAATTTAAGGTAATGCAAGGCCATTATTCTCCTTATATACCTGGTTGGGATTGTCACGGTCTACCCATAGAACTTAAGGTTGTAACCTCTCCTGGTAAGACCCAGATAACAAAAGAATTAACAAAATTAGAGATTAGGAAACAATGTCGTGAATATGCCAAAAGATATGTGGATATTCAACGAGAGGAATTTAAACGTCTTGGTGTCTTAGGAGATTGGGATAATCCTTACCTTACAATGAATTATGAATATGAGGCCGCTATTGTAAAGGAATTTGGGGAATTCGTCGAATGTGGCCTTGTGTATAAAGGGACAAAACCAGTTCATTGGTGTACATCTTGTGAAACAGCCTTAGCTGAAGCAGAGGTTGAATATCTGGATCACCATTCCCCTTCTGTCTTCGTTAAATTCAGGTTATCATCTGAAGGATTGCAGCATCTAGGTGTTCCAACAGATAAACCTGCTTTTGTAGCTATCTGGACAACAACCCCCTGGACTTTACCTGCTAACTTAGCAGTTGCTCTTCACCCAGATCTCGAATATGCAGTGGTTGATACGGGAAAAGATTTTTTAATCCTGGCAAAGGAATTAGTTGCCAGATGTATGGATAAATTTGGGAGTACAAATTATAAGATATTAAAGGAATTTAAAGGAAAAGACTTGGAAAGTTTTAAGGTTAGGCATCCTTTTATTGAGAGAGATTCACTAATTATTACAGCCCCATTTGTAACCTTAGAGCAAGGGACTGGTTGTGTTCATATTGCCCCAGGTCATGGACAAGATGATTATGAGTGCGGACTTAAATACGATCTTGAGATATATACCCCAGTTGATAAGCATGGTTGTTTTACTGATGAGGTTAGATATTTTGCAGGTATGCAGGTTTTTAAGGCCAATAAAGAGATTGTAGCCAAATTAAAAGAGGAAAATGTCTTACTGGCCGAAGAGGGGATTACACACTCATATCCGCACTGTTGGCGATGCAAAAATCCTATTATCTTCAGGGCAACTGAACAATGGTTTATCTCTATGGATAAAAAGGATCTAAGAAAAGATTCTTTAAAGGCTATTAATGAGGTAACCTGGGTTCCTAAGTGGGGTAGGGAGAGAATTTATAATATGGTTGAAAATCGGCCAGATTGGTGTATCTCCCGCCAGAGGTCTTGGGGAGTTCCAATTGTTGCCTTTTATTGTAAAAGTTGTAAACAAACGATCTTAGACAAGAGGTTAATTGATTATGTAGCTGACCTGATAAGAAAAGAAGGGGCAGATGTCTGGTTTGCTAAAGATATGGCAGAATTATTGCCTCCGAATACCAGATGTCCTTATTGTCAGGGGCAGGATTTAGAACGAGAGATGGATATCTTAGATGTCTGGTTTGATTCTGGGGTTAGCTTTGCAGCAGTATTAGAAGAAAGAAAAGAATTATCCTGGCCGGCTGATTTATATCTTGAAGGGAGTGATCAGCATCGTGGTTGGTTCCATAGTTCTCTTTTAGCATCTATAGGGACAAGAGGAAGAGCGCCTTACAAGGCGGTACTGACCCATGGATTTGTAGTTGATGGGGAAGGGAAAAAGATGTCTAAATCTCTTGGAAACGTGATCGCCCCCCAAGAGATTATCGATAAATATGGGGCTGAAATCCTCAGATTATGGGTTTCTGCTGAAGATTATACAGACGATATTCGAATCTCAAATGATATCTTGTCAAGGTTGACAGAGGCCTACAGAAGGATCAGGAATACCTGTAGATATATGCTTGGTAACTTATATGATTTTGCCCCCAAAACACATAAAGTTGATTATGAAAAGATGTTTGAGATTGATAAATGGGCATTACATCAACTATATAATTTGACAAAGCGGATAAAGGGCGCTTATGATACCTATAATTTTCATATTGTCTTTCATAGCCTTCAAAATTTTTGTACAGTAGAGATGAGTTCTTTTTATCTTGATATATTAAAGGATAGGCTTTACACTGCAAAGGCTGATTCTTTGGCAAGGAGATCTGCCCAGACAGCCTTGTTTGAGATATTGGTAGGCATGACTAAGCTTATGGCCCCAATCCTTTCTTTCACATCTGAAGAGGTCTGGCTTAATTTAGCCAATGGAAATGCTCCTGTCGAAAGTATCTTCCTCTCTTACATACCGGAGGAAGATCAAAGATGGCTGAATAATGAATTAGCCTCTCGTTGGGAAAGGATCTACCAGATCAGAGGAGAGGTCAGCAGGACACTTGAAGTAGCCAGAAAACAAAAGGTAATCGGACATTCGTTAGATGCAAAGGTAACCCTATATCTCCCTGCAGAAGAATTGAAATTACTCTCTGACTATGCACAGGATCTAAGCAGTATTTTTATTGTCTCTGCTGTAGACTTGAAAAATAATCAGGACGTTAAATCTGACTTGGTCTATACAAGTGAGCTGATCAAGGGGCTGTCAGTATATGTAGAGAAGTCCCCTGGGATCAAGTGTGCCAGATGCTGGATATATAGTGAATCTGTAGGGCAGGATCATAATCATCCAGATATTTGTGGACGTTGTGTAGACACACTGAACGAATAGAACTTATCACTGCCGAGTACGAGAGGGGGAAAGGTAAAGTTATGCTTTTATTTTTGATTATCCTTGTTATCCTTATCCTGGATCAATGGACGAAGTATCTTATTAGTTCCAGGTTAACCTTTGATAAACAAATCCCGGTTATAAAGGATTTTTTTAATATTGTATACGTAAGAAACAATGGGGCTGCCTTTGGTCTTTTTTCTCGTCATCCTACAAGTTTTACTGTCCCCTTCTTTATTATAGTTTCTATATTAGCTATAGGGATGGTGATTTATTTTTATAAAACCTATGCAAAAGGATTTATCCTTAGGAAGTTGGCTTTAGCCTTTATTCTTGGAGGAGCAATCGGGAATTTAATTGATCGCGTAAGGTTTGGGTCGGTTGTGGATTTCCTCGATTTTTATTGGAAGACTCGCCACTGGCCAGCCTTTAATGTAGCAGATACAGCAATATGCATAGGGGTTGGACTATTAATTTTAGAAATGATAAAAGATGAGTTCTGTATTACCTCAGAAAAACCTAAGTTGGAGTAGTATAATAAACATCTTTCCAAAATAAATATCTTATTCTCAGGTGTCTAGGGGCAAAAGAAGACAAAAATTTTGCTGGAGAGAGTTATTTAGTAGGCTTTTTGTAAATTTTATTAGCACAGATTCCCGTAAAATTGCCTCTGTTTGAGCAAAACGAGTTAGACAATTTAGGGAAGCAAGCTATGAAAATTCAAAAAGACTACTCTACGAATGAAGCAAAGATTTTTGTCTTCTTACACCCTGCAAGATTATTTTGGAAAGATGTCTAATAACCAGGAGCTATTGATATTATGGATATCCAAACATTTAGAAACGAGATAGATAATGTAGACACTCAGATATTAGAGCTCTTAAATAAACGCGCTCAAGCGGCAATTGAGATTGGAAAGATAAAACGAAAAGAAAATAAAGAGATCTACGTCCCTAAAAGGGAAGAAGAGATATTTGAGAAGCTCGAAGGTATTAATAAAGGGCCATTCCCTAATAAGGCAATACGGCTTGTTTTTAAAGAGATTATGTCAGCCTCTTTGTCATTAGAACAACCTTTAAGGGTTGCCTATTTTGGCCCTCAGGCAACTTTTACTCATCTAGCCTGTATGAAAAAGTTTGGCCTCTCAGGTGATTTTGTTCCGGTAAAATTTATAAGCGATGTATTTGCAGAGGTTGAACGTGATCGAGTTGATTATGGTGTGGTCCCTATAGAAAATTCAACAGAAGGGATTGTTAATCATACCCTTGATATGTTTATTGATTCAAATTTAAAAATATGTTCAGAAATTATCTTAGAGATATCCCAAAATCTTCTCTCCAAGACAGGAAATATTGGGGACATAAAGAAGGTTTATTCTCATCAGCAACCAATTGCTCAGTGTAAGACCTGGATAAAAGAAAATTTACCCGATATACCCATAATTGAGGTCTCAAGCACGGCAAGGGCTGCGGAGATGGCTGCTGAAGACATTTCAGCCGCAGCTATTGCAAGCGATCTTGCCTCTAAGGTATATGACCTAAAGATCATAAAAAGTCGAATCGAAGATAATATTAATAATTATACCAGATTTTTAGTTATTGGACAAAAACTAGGAGAAAAGGGGAGATATAACAAGACCTCGATAATGTTTTCTGTAAAGGATAGGGTAGGGGTATTATACGATATCCTTGGTCTCTTTGCCTCTCATAAGATAAATTTGACTAAGATAGAATCAAGACCATCTAGAAAAAAGGCTTGGGAATATATCTTTTTTTCTGATCTTGAGGGCCATTTTGAAGAGCCTAATATTAAAAAGGCCATTGAGGAATTAGGAGAGAAGTGTATATTTGTAAAGGTGTTGGGGGCTTATCCTATTGAAAAAAATAAGAATTAAGTTTTTTTTAAATTCTTATTTTTTTTGGGTTTTTCTGTTTGAAAAAAAGGGAAATGTCCCTGATTTTTAACGCAGATAAACTCCGCCCACGGAATTTCTTCCTTTATTTGCCTTGCTTCTGCAATAGGGGCGATTGGATCATTTTCCCCGTGGATTATTTTTATTTTTTTTATAGACTTTAAATTTGAAGGGATTATTGGATTACAGGCCAGATAATCTAAGGTCTCAAGAAGAACAGATAATCCTATACCTGAGAGATATTTTTCCTGAAGATGTTCTTTAAACCAACTATATTTAGATGGATAAAAGCATTGTTTATAAAATTTATAAAGGTAAGCCCTCTTATTCTTTATTAGTAATTCTTTTACCTTTTCTATCTTTTTTTGATTATACGTTTTACATACTCCTACCAGGATTAATTCATCTACTAATCTATCATACCTAGAGGCAAAATCAGCAGCCCAAAATCCACCTAATGACCACCCAAAAAAAGAAACTGAAGACAGATCCTGCTCTTTTAATACCTCTATGAGATTATTCTCTTTATAAAGATATAATAAATCATCTGTTAATATATAGTTATAATCTAAGTCAAGTCTTTCAAAAATCCTCCAATCTGTTGCCCAACCTGGGAGTAGGACGATAGTTTTCTCTTTTCCTCTTTGGATAAATTTAAACATCCTTAATTCCAAAAAAATATGTTTTCAACAAATAGACTACTCCAACTTAGGTTTTTCTTGGTAACTATTAGCCTAGGTAAGACCTGTTAGGTTAGTTAAAGAATAGTAGGTTAAGGCACAGAGGCACAAAGTTTTTAAGGTTTTTTTGTTTTTTCTCTGTGCCTTTGTGCCTCATTGCCTTTGCTACTTTTTACTTTACGCTACTATGTTTAATTAATACAATTAGTTAGAAAAACCTAAATTGGAGTAGTATAGAAAGTAAAAGACTACTTTCTACCTCTTGAAAACATACTCATTAAATCTACAAGCGCCTCTAATACTTTTTTACTATGATAGTATGTTAAAGAGAATCTAATTCTTGATTCCTGTTCTGGCACAGTAGGTGGTCTTATTGGAAGAGAATAATAACCATTATCTTTTAACTTTTCGCTCAAATAATTAGTTCTCTCTACATCTCCAATAATCACAGGTACAATCTGTGATTCTCCCATTACTTCCCAACCTTGAGCCCTTAGATTAGAACGAAGATATTCAGCATTTTCTAGTAAACTATATCTTCGAAAAGGCTCTTCAACTAATAATTCTAAACCAGCTAGATTAGCCCCTATGACAGCAGGAGGTAAGGCTGTAGAATAGATAAAACCTCCAGAAAAGTTTATTAGATAATCTTTTATCTCTTTAGAACATGCCAGATAAGCCCCAAAGCTGCCAAGGGCCTTACTAAATGTCCCCATAATAAGGTCAGTCTCTTCTGTTACCCCTTCTTCTTCAACAATACCTGAACCATTTTTACCAAAAATTCCTGTAGCATGAGCCTCATCTAGCATTATCTTACAGTTATAGCTGTCTTTTAATCGGATTAGTTGTGCAAGAGGGGCTTTATCTCCATCCATACTAAAGACGCCTTCAGTAATTATTAAGGCATCTTTAAACTTATTTCTATGTTTTTTCAAGAGGATCTGAAGATGATCCAAGTCATTATGCTGGAAACGAAAAAAGGCTGCGCCTGATAGAATTACACCATCTACAAGGCTTCTATGGCTCAATCTATCTAAAAAAATTACATCACCCTTTTTATAAAGGGCGCTTATAATACTTAGATTTGCCTGATAACCAGTATTAAAGACTAAGGCGCTTTCTTTCCCTTTAAAGGTGGCCATCTTCTCTTCTAACCTATGAAATATCTCTAAATCACCGCTTAAAAGTCTTGAGGCAGAAGAACTACTTCCAAAATCGTCTAGCATCCTTTTAGCCGCATTCTTTAACTTCTCATGATTTGCCAGGCCTAGATAATCATTAGAGGAAAAATCGATATATTCTTTTTGGGCAAAATAGATATTGCCGTTCCTTTTATAGGAAGCTGGATGGAGATTTCTTAGGCAGCCAGCTTCTTTACGTTTTTGTAATAGATCCATATATCTAGGTAACAGAGTTCTCCATCTTAAATAATAAAAGTGTAAAATAATTAACCTAATAAACATTAAGTATTATATCTAACTAACGCTAATTAAAAGGTTTTAATCCGTGTAAATCTGTGTTAATCCGTGTCTAAAAAGTTTTTTGTTTTTTTGCTTTCTAAAGAATACTCCCTAAAAGTGTAAACTAGTAAATGAAGGATGCTGTGGAGGCTAATGAATTATAAAAAATGATGGAGAGATTTAAGGTTTAGAGTTAAAGGAATATATTACCATAACCTGCGGAAATCCCATAGCAGAAGGTAGAAAAAAGAACGATTGTAGCGCCTGAAGCTGTCCCCCAGTAATAAGAAACGATTAGGCCTGTAATTCCTGAAAAAATACTTATAATTACAGACCATATTGTATACTCAGAGATGCTACGGGTAAAATTTCGACTTGCTGCTGGTGGTAGGACGATAAGGGAATTTATAATTAGTATCCCCACCAGTCGTATAGATAGCATGACTACTAAGGCTACTAGTATAGAAAAACTAAGTTCTACGAGATATGTTTTAATCATTCGGCTGTGGGCAAGGGATTGATTTATGCTTGTAAGGATCATAGCATTTGCCGCTACATACCAATAAACTAAGACAATTATAAATATAATAATTAATAGATAAATTTCTTGTGCAGTAACGGCAAGTATATCTCCGATTAAATATCCTGTGTACCTGGCAAATCCACCTTGTTTACTTAAAATAACAATTCCTAGCGCCACACTGAAGGCTAGGATAACCCCTAGGATCGTATCCATTGAACTTTTTGTAAATTTTTTTAAGGTTGTAATCCCAATGGCCAGGATTACTGCCAGAGCGATCATCGATATTGACGGCTCACGAAGACCCAGGAGAACACCTAGGGCAATACCAGTAAAGGCAGAGTGCCCCAGGACATCAGTAAAAAAAACCATCTTATTACTGACCACCATTGTCCCTAAGATTGCAAAGAGCGGGGTAATAAGCAACACAGCCAAGAGGGCATTCTTCATAAAATTATACTGTGCCCAACTGAATGGCAATAATAGGCCTATCAGCTTATACCATAACTCAAGGATGAGCATTTTAGTTATCTCCTGGTCTGGAAGCCATCAGATGAGAAATGTTCCATAAGCCTATGCCAAAGGCCTTGAGTAATTTTTCGTCTGAAAATACCTCTTTTGGATTTCCTTGTGCAATTACTGAATGATTCAATAAAATGATGCGATCAGCGAATGAACTAATCCCAGCTAAATCATGAGTCACCAGGATAACCGAGACATCGTATTTTTTTTTCAAATCGCTGACAATTTGATAAAAAAGTGACAAACCCTTCAGATCCACTCCACTACCTGCTTCATCCAAAAGAAGTAAGTCAGGTTCTGGGGTCATGGCAATTGCAAGTAATACTCGTTGCAGCTCTCCTCCCGAAAGCTCACCAACCTTTCGGGCATAGAGATGTTCAACTGAAAAAAGGGCTAAAACGTTCTGCACCTTTTTTAAGAGCTGTCTATTTATCCCCAGCCATACGGGATGTCTACTGATTGTTGTGGCAACAAGGTCTGCTACACTGATAGGAGAGTCCATATCAAATTGTAACTTTTGGGGCATGTATCCTATCCGTGGCCGTCTAGAAACATGACCTTTTACCTGAAAAAAAAGCTGTCCTTGATAAGGAATTTCTCCAAGGATAGTCCGTAATAAAGTAGTTTTTCCTGCACCATTTGGACCTACCAGGGCAATAATCTCTCCACAGTCAACATGAAGATCAATACTATCCAGGATTAAAGTGCCGCCTATCTTAACAGTTAGGTTTTCTATCTTTGTACAGCAATGGTTACAGGTTTTTCCTGAAGGGATTTTTTTGTATTCATTTTTCGAACGCAATTTTAAGTACCTTTAGATTGTTTTTCATGATATTGATGTAGGCATCATAGTTATCCGGGCCAGTTACTATTGGATCAAGGATGTATACGGTAGCGCCTGTTTCTTTTGCGATTATATCTGCTGTTTTTGAAGGATACTGGGGTTCGCTGAATAATACTTTTATCCCTGTTTTTCTCACTAATTCTATGGTCTCTACAATCTCTTTTGCACTCGGTTCACTTCCTGGTTCTCTCTCAACAACAGCAATAATCTTCAAACCAAATTCCTGGGCGAAATAAGGAAATGCCTCATGGAAGGTTATGATCTCCCTGTCTTTATAGGGCACAAGTTTGGAGTGCATTTCATTTCGTAACACCTCTAGCTTGGCAACATAAATAGCAACATTCTT
The DNA here is from genome assembly GCA_043802115.1 of bacterium. Classification (GTDB taxonomy): domain Bacteria; phylum SZUA-182; class SZUA-182; order JAZDLJ01; family JAZDLJ01; genus JAZDLJ01. Next base: position 12,687 of record JAZDLJ010000248.1, read on the forward strand.
CTGATACAGTTCCTTATGGACTTGATCAAATTCTTCCAGCGCCTTTCCAAGGTTTTTGACTTGGATGATTGCGTCCGATACACTTATCCAGACATGAGGATTAACTCCTTCTTTATTTTTAATTAAAGGGATACCTCTGGATAATTTGATTATTTTTAACTGGGGATATTGAGCGATCACCTTATCTAAAAAAGACTCCATTCCCGCGCCATTAGTCACAAAAACCTTCGCATCTGCGAGCTTCTTTAGATCATTAGTTGTAAGTGCATAATCATGTAAACACCCGGTAAAAGGCGGGGTAAGATTTTGGACAGCAACTCCAGGGATGTCTTTGACCACATTTTTGGCAGCAATATATATTGGATAGAAGGAGGCAACTATCTTTAGCTCATTCCCTTGAGCTGCCCAGGCTTGATCATGTATCACTTTGCCAGACAAAAATATAAGATTCACTAGTATAAAAGATAAAATTGTTTTTTTTCTTCTCGTTAACATAGCTATTCTCCTTTTTTATAAACCTGTATTTTTTTTTATCTATATTAGACATCTTTCCAAATTAGCCATCTTTCCAAAATAATCTTGCAGGGTGGGTGAGAAGACAAAAATCTTTGCTTCGTTCGTTGGAGTAGTCTTTTTGAATTTTCTAAGCTTGCTTCCCTAAATTGCCTAACTCGCTTCGCTCAAACAGAGGCAATTTTACGGGAAGCTGCGCTAAGAAAATTTACAAAAAGCCTACTAATAACTCACTACAGCAAAATTTTTGTCTTCTTTTGCCTCTGGATGCTTAGAGAATACGGTATTTATTTTGGAAAGATGTCTAATAAATAAAAATATCCATTTATTATTAAAATTACCCTTAAAAGCGGTAAATCCCAGGGGTTTGGGGACAGAGTCCCCAATTTAATAAATTGTTTCTTCGAAGAAGGAGGTTACGTATATGTTAATTAACAGAAATAAATATTTAGCTGCCATAATTTTTGCTATTATCTTTTTAAGTTTTTTTTTAGGAGGAAATAGTATAAGCATTGCAGTGAGTACCCAAGAAGGCGTTTATCTGCTAAAAGATGTTAAATTTATTCAAAAGATAGGTCCTGTTATTGATGGTGCTGTTGAGTTTTTTATGCCTTCAGATATAGCTATAGATCAAATAAATAAAAGAATCTATATAGCGGATACAGGAAATAACCGCATTCAGGTATTTAGTGAAGAGGGTATCTTAGAATGGGGGAATAACTTTTTGAAGAGACCTAAAAAGATAGCTTTAGATCATAATGGAAATTTGTATGTAACAGATACTGGGAATAATCAGATTAAGGTTTTTGACAGCGCTGGAGATTGTATTAATACATTTGGAAAGGATATTTTGCATTCACCTGAGGGGATAGCAATAAATGATGCAAGTGGAGCTATATATGTAGCTGATACCATGGCTGAGGTAGGAAATGGCAGGATACAGGTGTTTGATAGCAAAGGGACAGTAATGCCATTTACATTCCAAGACAATGGTTCTGAGATGGTTTTTGGAACTGGTTCTCCTAAAGGGATAACAGTAGATAGTGAAGGTAAGATTTATGTCGTAGATATGTGTTTTAAAAAAGGTGTCTGGTATGATCGATTATTAAAATTTGATAGCACTGGTAAGCTTGAAATGCTTGTTGATGAAAATAATCTTAATAACCCTTCTGATGTAGCAATAGATGAGCAGACTGGCAATATATATGTAACAGATACCCAGAATTGTCGAATTCAACTATTTGACCCTGATGGTAAACCTCTAAGCAAATGGGGAGGTAAGGTTGATGATAAAGAGCTTCTAATCCCTGGTAATCTTAATTTACCCGAAGGGATGGTAATAAATGAAGGGGATATCTATGTTGTAGATACAGGTAATAATCGTATTCAAGTCTTCGATAGCACCCTTTTTAGTAGTCATGATGCCTTCCAGGATAAATGGGGAGTTTTTGGTAACGGAGAATTTGATAAGCCCTTTGGTGTGGCGGTAGATGAGGATAATAACATTTATGTATTGGATTCAAAGTATTATATTCGGAAATTTGATAGCGATTGGAATTTTGTTGGGGTTATAGGTGATGGGGTTGGGATAGATAATACGCCTATTGATATGGCAATAGGTGAGGATAATAGTATCTATGTAATGCATTCTGAAAGAGATATTAGAAGATTTAATAGGGATAATGGGGAATCTATAGAAGTTATAAAAGTCATAAGTGATGAAGATATAAAAACTCTGGAATATCTAGAGAATATAAAGGAATATTATTTTAACAAATTGTCCAAACAAGCTGTAGAGCCAATTACTAAAAATACCTTTGTAATTGATGATATAAGCCATTCTATCCAGGTGTTTGATCCAAAAAATCAAAAAAATATTGGGACATTGGGTACTTATGGGGAAGGAGATTCACAATTTAAATTTCCCGCTGATATAGCGATAGATCAACGAGGGTTGATTTATGTAGCAGACAGGGATAATAATTGTATCAAAGTATTTGAGATAGCTTGGGAGAAGAATCTTCCACCTGTACCTCCGGTAGATAATAATCCAATATCTTGTGGTAACAATTGTTGTAGTTGTTATTATCCAGATTATTGCTGGTGCCATTATCCATGGTGTAACTGTAATTGCTGGCCATCCTGTCCTTCCTGTTCTATAGTCTGTTCACCATTATGGAAGATCTCTACCTGGCCAACACTTGATAATCAGGGAGATAATTGCTCATTGTCTTTTGGGAATAGTGGAGCATTCAGCAGCTTGTTGGGAAATAATTGGTCATCATCAAGTCAAGCATGGGATTTTGGGACATCAACTAATTGGTTAGGGATGGGAACAAAATGAATTAACCTAAATTAGTAATAACTTATCCCTATCCTTTTAAAAGAATAAAAAAGATTGCCACAGAGTTATACTACTCCAATTTAGGTTTTTCTAACTAATTGTATTAATTAAATATAGTAGCATAAAGTAAAAAGTAGCAAAGGCACTGAGGTACAAAGGCACAGAGGAAAAACAAAAAAATCTTAAAAACTTTGTGCCTTAACCTACTGATCTTTAACTAATCTAACAGGTCTTACCTAGGCTAATAGTTACCAAGAAAAACCTAAGTTGGAGTAGTATTGTGTTGCTTCAGACGGAATCGGACTTTTATCCAATTTAAGATAGCGAAAAAAATAAAAAGATTATCTCTAGGGGGTGATCGAAGTTTATGTATTCCATCTGTAAGTCGATCTCACTTTGAAGGATTGTTGGGCAAAGGGAGTTGGTTTATATCTCTGCCTCCGTGCGAAATGAAAGGAAAGTGGGCAAAGGGGGACGACTATTTGAGGCTTCGCTCATCCTGA
>JAZDLJ010000254.1:0-11698 GCA_043802115.1 bacterium
CAACTCACTCCAGCAAAATTTTTCTCTTCTTTTACCCCTAGATACTCTGAGAATATAGTATTTATTTTGGAAAGATGTCTAATAAAAGTAATTGAGGCTTATTCGAATAATCCATTAGGAAATTTTGATATAAAAATCTTAAAAGGAAACTATCAAGACCTGAAGAGGCTGCGTGTAGGAAAATATAGGGTGATATTTGAAGATGATGGAGATCAGATGTCTATTTATGAAATAAAGCATAGACAGGAGGTATATAATGGTTAAAACTCAATTTATCAAGGAAGATGATAAACTGATTGCAGTTATTCTCGATTATAAAGAATATAAAAGATTAAAAGAGATAGAAGAAGATAAATTAGACTATTATTCTGCAATACAAGTAAAAATAGAAAATAAAAAATGGACAAGACAGGATGAGTTAAAGAAGAAACTAGGGATATCATATGGAAATAAAAATTAATTTTTCTAAAATACCAACCCCCTGTTATATTCTTGATGAAAAATTATTAGAAAAAAATCTTGCACTATTAGACAATGTTCAAAAAAAATCTGGGGCAAAGATATTACTCGCCCTTAAAGGCTTTGCCATGTGGAACACATTTCCTACCATTGCTAAAGTGTTGCAAGGGATAGCAGCAAGTGGCCTTAATGAGGCCAGATTAGGCAAAGAGGAGATGAATAAAGAAGTTCATACCTATTCCCCTGCCTTTAAGGAAGAAGAGTTTGAGGAGATATTATCCTTGTCCGACTATATTATTTTTAATTCATTTAATCAATGGAAACGATTTAAAAAAAAAGTGGTTTCTTATAATAAAAAAATAAAATGTGGAATTAGGATAAATCCTGAATACTCGGAAGTAACCCCTCTAATTTATAACCCTTGTAATAAATTTTCCAGACTTGGAGTCACCCTTGACCAATTTCGTGACGACCTTTTAGAAGGTATATCCGGACTTCATTTTCATACCCTCTGTGAACAAAACTCAGATGCCTTAGAAAGGACACTTGAGGTTGTTGAAGAAAGGTTTGGAGAATATATCAAACAGATGGAGTGGATTAATTTTGGTGGTGGTCATCATATAACCCGTCAGGACTATAATATAGATAAGCTTAGTTCCTTAATTATAGATTTTAAGAAAAGATATCACATTGAAGTCTACCTTGAACCAGGCGAGGCTATTGGTTGGCAGACAGGCGTTTTGGTAGCTAAAATTCTTGATATTATCCACAACCAAATAGATATAGCTATATTAGACACCTCCGTGGAGGCTCATATGCCCGATTGTCTCGCTATGCCCTATCGTCCCGATATAGAAGGAGCTGGCAAGCCCAATGAATATAAATATAACTACCAACTTGGAGGAAATACCTGTCTAGCAGGAGATATTGTTGGAGAATATTCATTTGAAAGACCATTGCAGATAGGTGATAGAATTATATTTAAGGACATGATCCATTATACAATGGTTAAAAATACCACCTTTAATGGAATTAATCTACCATCGATAGCTATGTGGACTAAGGATCAGAGATTAAAGATTATTAAAAATTTTAGGTATGAGGATTATAAAGGGCGGCTTTCTTAATTTAATTGTATAGAATTTTCATTTTTTGTGTGGGTTTACGGGTGGTGAAGTTTCTAGCTCCCTCTGGGAGAGGGGAATAAAAGTCCGCCCGAAGGACGTTAATTTATGACAAAAATAAAACATAAAAAAGATCAAACTGCAAAACCAAAAACCAAAAGATTCTCCAAATTAGCAGTTTCAATTCTTATTTTTTTTACATTTTTCCTCAGTTCAGTGGGAGCTATTGTCGCTGGAATGGGACTCGCCTACTATCATCATTTAAAAAAAGAACTACCAGAGATCTATAAATTATTAACAGAATATAAACCAAATCAAATAACCAGGGTATATGCAGATAATGGTGAACAGATAGCTGAATTTTTTATTGAAAAAAGAATACCTGTGCCATTAAATGAGATCCCTGCTAATATAAAACAGGCTATCATAGCTGTTGAAGATTCAAGGTTTTACTCACATAACGGCATAGATTTATTTGGAATTGCAAGGGCATTCTGGGTAAACATTAAAATCAGCATTAAGACCCGAAAACTTATTTTTGCAGAAGGAGCTAGTACTATTACTCAGCAATTAGTTCGCTTAGTTGTGTTAAAGCGTGAAAGAAGTCCCTTAAAAAAACTATTAAGGAAATTAAAAGAAATTCTTTTAGCCCTTAAACTTGAAAAGTCTTACTGTAAAGATGAGATACTAGGATTATACCTTAATCAAGTTTATTTTGGACATGGATCCTATGGGATTGAATCTGCTTCAAATATCTATTTTAATAAAAGTTGTAGAGAGTTTGAGTTGTCAGAAGCTGCTCTCCTTGCGGGATTACCTCAATCACCTAATTCATATTCTCCTTATCGACATCCAAAAGAGGCATTAAAAAGAAGAAATCACGTTTTAAAAAGGATGTTCGAAGAAAATTATATTAATAAGGGTGAATTTGAAACATTAGTTAGGCTTCCTGTTCTTCTTCAACCTTTCAAAAAAATAGAGGTTACAGCACCTTATTTTGTTGAATATATTAGGCAATCCTTGGAAGATCGTTTTGGCAGTGATCTTCTTTATAAAGGAGGATTACGGATATATACAACCCTTGATATGAAATTACAGGATGCGGCAGAAAAGGCATTTAAAAAAGGAGTTAGGGTAATAGATAAAAGACAAGGATATAGACCTTTTACAGGAGAAAATTTAATTGACGATACCTCAATATCACCTATTTATTATCCTAATCAAGCAACAGATATAAAAGTAGGTCAAACTCTATATGGAGTCATCAGCCAGATAGGTCTCGATAGCGCTGTAGTAAAAATAGGCAATAAATTTGGGATATTAGGTATTAATGATATAAAATGGACAGGTGCATCTTCCTTCGCTGATATTTTCAAGATAGGGGATAAAATATTGGTCGAAATTATAGAGATTAAACATAAAGGGGAAGAAGAAAGAATTAAATTAACCCTTGAACAAGAGCCTGAATTAGAAGGTGCATTTGTTGCAATTGAATCAAATACAGGCTATGTAAGGGCAATGATAGGAGGAAAAAATTTTGCTAAAACTAAATTTAACAGGGTAACTCAAGCTAAAAGGCAACCAGGTTCAGCATTTAAACCCCTTGTTTATGCCACAGCCATAGAGTTAGGATACACCCCAGCAGATATTTTTATAGATTCACCAATAATATATGAAAAAGATGATAGTAGTACTAAAGGGGAATTATGGAAGCCAGAAAATTACTATGGGAAATTTTATGGTCCAACCACACTTCGATCCGCCCTTGAACATTCAAGAAACATAGTAACAATTAAATTACTCGAAAAGGTAGGAGTTCAAAAGGCCATCAATATGGCTAATCGACTTGGGATAATCTCTCCTCTGACCCCTGATCTATCTATTGCATTAGGATGTTCAAGCGTCTCATTACTTGAATTAACGTCAGCCTATAGTACCCTTTCTAATGAAGGGATAAAGTGTGAACCATTATTTATAAAGACAGTTTTAAGCAATTCAGGAGAAGTTTTGTTAGAAAATGAAGTCACCTCTGAACAAGTCATTACTCCTCAGGTTGCCTATATAATGACCAATCTTCTTAGAGGAGTGGTAGAACATGGTACAGGATGGAAGGCAAGACGATTAGGAAGACCTGTGGCTGGAAAGACAGGGACAACTAATAGATATTATGATGCCTGGTTTATTGGTTATTCTCCAAAATTAGTGGCTGGGGTTTGGGTTGGATTCGATGAACCAAAATCATTAGGTAAGTTAGAGACAGGATCAAATGCAGCCTGTCCTATATGGGTAGATTTTATGGAAGATGCCTTAAAAGACAAACCTATTAACAATTTTCTGATTCCTGAAGGGATAAATTTTGTAACTATTGACCGTAAAACCGGCCTTCTAGCAACCGAAAGTTGTGAAAAGACTATAGTCGAAGCCTTTATTGAAGGCACAGAACCCACGGAATATAGTAACCCAGATGATCTCTCTGCAGATCAATTTTATAAAATAGATTCTGATCTAGAAAATAATAATCCGGATGAAGGGGATATTTTAGAAGATAACCAACCTAAAGAAGAAGATGTCTTAGATGATACCAAACAGGAAGAAAAAGATATTTTAAAAAATATCTCGCCAGGAGAGGGAGATGTTATGGAAGAAAAAAATAATAATGAAGAGGAGAAGTCAAAGGACTCACTAGCCTATTAAGGAGGTTCAGGATGCTAAAAATATTCTTGAATAGGGATCATCTCGAATCAAAAAAAGGGTTTACCCTAATTGAATTATCGGTTGTAATTAGTATTATGGGAATATTAGCTGCACTAGCCGTCCCTAATTTCATGAGGTTTATTGAAAAGGCAAAGGAGACTGAGGCAAGGACAAATCTCCCCTTAATCTATGCCTTGCAAATGAAACATAAACTTCATAATGGGTCATTTTTTTCATGTCCTCCGAATCCACCTAATATCCCTGAACAGAAAAGTAAATGGCAAGATGATCCTGATTGGGAGCGACTTGGTTTTGATGATCTTATAGAAACATATTTTCAGTATGAGGTAGTCTCTGATAGCAATTCTTTTACAGCCTATGCCAGGAGAAAAGGTGATCTAGATCAGGTGAAGATATTTAAGATAAGCAGTTTAAAAGCAGATATTGTTTTGGAAGAGAGGGGAAGGAGAAGGAGTGAAGCCTCAAGAGGTAACCTTATTCTTTAATCAACTATCAATCCTGGATAAGCAGAATGTCCCGCTTACTGAGGCATTAGAGGTTATCGGGAATAATCTCTATAGTACCAATGACAAGGTGCTCGTAGAAAAGATCAGGGCCTCGGTTTCTAATGGAAATCTATTGTCAGATTCTATCCCAGAACATATCCTAACCACGAATAAATCTAATCTAATAAAGAGACTAATTCAAATAGGGGAAAAGAGTAACACCCTTTCTCAAGTATTTACCTGTCTTGGGCAATATCTCCTGGCTGATTATAGATTTAAAAGATCAGCAGTGATCAACCTTAGATATATATATATTCTATTTATACTCGCTATCCTGAATTTGGGAGGTATATTGACAAGTACACTCCCTAGATTTAAGGCTATATTCACAGATATGCCGCATGGACTAGATGGACTACCTTTGCTTACGAGGTTTATGTTGAGTCTATCAGGATATATAAATAGAAATTTAACCCTGATTATCTTATCCTTTTTTGTTGCTTTGTTTTTCTGGGGGATAATCAATAAAATAAGACCTCTTATGTACGAACGCCTTAAGATAAGGGTGCCCTTTATAGGTAAGGCTATTATATTCCAAGAACTAGGCTTATTTTCTTTCTTACTTAACCAGCTCTTACAAAAAGGTAAGTCTTTAGTAGAGGCATGGACTATTGGTATCCAGGGGATAGAAAATAAATGGCTTAAATATAAGTTTAATCAAGTCCTAATTGGGTTAAAAAATGGAGATAGCCTATCTATCCTTTTGAATGATTCGAGAGAGAGGTATTTACCATATTATTTTTTAAAGATGATCAATCTTGGTGAGGCAAGGGGGAGATTGGAGGAGTCTTTTCAGGAAATCGGCAATATTTATATGAACCAGGGGATGAGTATCTACCCAAAGCTAAGCAAGGTGCTGACCTTACTATCTATTATAATCCTGGCAATGTTAATTGGGTTTATTGTTATCTCTATGTATTTACCAATATTTCAACTTGGCAATTTGGGAAGTTAAATGTCTAATCTTATATTAATCGTGATCAGAAATTTAAGCATCGGCCTGCAATTATTTTTTATCTATCTGATCCTGCGGTGGGAGCATAGATGGATTATACAAAAGAGGCTTAACCTCCCAGAATTTACCTCTGTAATTAAGGCAGGTCTACCCTTAACAGATGCCTTGGGGTTTTTGGTAAATGATCTCTGGGGTATATTTCCCAAATGGATAAAAGGTCTCAAAAAAAGATTAGAAAAGAGTCATAACCCTGAGGTTGTTTTTGGAAGATATAAACGATATCTCGGCGAGGCACTAGCTAATATCCTTGCCCACAATTATGATAACCCTGCCCTTCCTCAACTACTCTCTAACTATCATAGCTATAATCAGTTACCTTTATCACAAGATCAGGATATAATTAGAAGTGATTTTTTTATGATATCTTTCTTTACCATAGAATTTTTAGTTATATCTATGTATATTAACTTTAGTATGTGGTTTATTATTCCTAAAATAAAACAGATTTACAGAGAAAGTAACCTACCATTCATGACGAATTTTTTTATTTTGATAACAGATTTTATCTATAGGAATGGTATAATAATATTTCCTTTGGTGAGCTGGGGCATCTTTTTTATCATCCTTGGATATTGGTTAACTAAACGATCGCAATTGATGTTCATTATTTATAGCTATCTCCCTTTAGTGGGCAGGATCTCTCAAGAGAGATTTTTTTATCTTTTTTGGTCTAATCTCTATGCCTTTATAACGGCTGGGATTCCATTAACTGATTCTCTTGTCTCAACTGGTCAGGCCTCTAATAATCCAATGATAGAAAGGTTATGTTCTATTATGGCTAAGAAGATTAGTGATGGGCAAAGGCTAGGAGGGGTCATCAGGGATATGGATATCTTTCCTGAATGGATCAGTGAGATTTTGGTTTACGCTGAGGAGAAGGGTATCTTTGAGCAGACTGTAAATGAGATTGCGCAAAGGTATAAAGAGAATTTTCTGCAGAGGAAAGAGAAGATTATGCGTCGGATTGAGCCTTCGTTTACTTTAGGGTTAGGGGTAATAGTGGCTGTATTTGCCTTGGCTATGTATAGTTCAATCTCTGGTCTTGGTTGGATAGTCCTAAAAGCTGTGGGGTAAGATAAGTTATGACGTTAGATAACACGGATATAAAACCTCAAGATAGTCTACTCTCTCATTTATCTATCCTAGGTTTAAAAGAGATTAGACTATCTAAACGCAAGAGAGCGGCTATCCATCGGGAATTAGCTGAAGGACGACCGCTTTCAGATGTCTTAACCAGACATAAGGGTTCTGTTACTAAATCTTATCTTGCTGTTATAAGGGCTGGAGAAAAAAGCAATAATTTAGATAAGACGGTACATGAATTAAGTTCATCTCTTAAGACCATCTCCAATTATCAAAGAAGGCTTTACCACGCTATATCGTACCACGTAGTTATTGCTTTATTTTGCTCATCACTGTTAATCCTAACGAGTATCTATCTCTATCCTATCTATAAAGCCTGGTATCATATGGCTGGGCTTTCTTTATCATCGATTGGGGGTTTGATAGGCATCTGGGTTTATCTGATGGAGATATTAGGGAATACTATAAAGATAAATACAATCTTGGTTATTTTAATCTCCTTTTTTGCCTTTATTTTTATTAATCCTGGATTACGAACAAGGATAATTTACAATATCCCCTTCATTGGTAAAGTCTTGAAGGATATGATTAGCTTTAAAATAATCTGGCTCCTTCATACTATGCTTACCTATGGCATCTCTTTGTCTGATGCTATTGATTCAATAAGCGAACTTACCAGGAATAGATATATACGACAATCTCTAAACAAGATAGCCTTTAATATGACTCAATCAGGAGAAAGCCTTAGTCAGGCAGCTTCTTCCACAGGCATCTTTTCTCCCTTTGCTATCTGGCTTGTAAAGGTAGGGGAGGAAAAAAATTGTCTTTTAGAGAACCTGGGGGCTATTGTTGACTTTTACAAGAACGGTATAGAGGTAGAGATAATGAATTTTGTGACTAGCTTTGAGACAATTAGTCTTTCTATTACAGGTCTGATTGTTGGGGGGATGGTCTATTTGCTTTTCTCATCATATTTAGGGTTATTAATTTCGTTTTATTAAAAAATCTTAGAATTTTTCCGTGGTTAATATTTTGTTTTTATATGTTACTATTGGTAATGCCTGTTTTTAAAAAATTTAATACTCAATCACTCAACAGCTAACATTTTCAGATGAACCACCTTATATTTAAAAATACCCATCTAACAATAAAAAAAGGATTTTTACCTAGCCTAAGACGAATCCCCTATGATGAGATAGATAGAATCAATTCAAACTCTCAAAAAGATGGGAGGATTGAGTTGACCCTGAATCTCATCACAGGTAAGCAGCTTAAACTTTATCTACCATCCCATGAATTTAGTAAGGCTAAGGAGCGATTAGATCATATTATCTATGGAGATATAGGGCTTACAGAAAAAAGGCAAAGCTTGACAGATATTACCTCGTTAGTAGATAAAATCTGTTCTAATCCCAGTCTCAGGATAAATAACCTGGTAGACTTTATATTAAGACAAGCCGTATATCATCAGGCTAGTGATATCTATCTTGAAGAAGAAGAAAGACGGCTTCGGGTAGGATATAAGATTGATGGACAGATATTTGGTGTGATCTTATTACCCGCGGCATTAAGAGAGAGGGTAGTTGCAAGGATAAAGGTGATGTGCGGGGCGATTATTTATAGACACGATCTGGTTCAAGAGGGGAGATTAATTATTGAAACAGAGTTAGAGAAGGTTGAGACAAGGGTATCGATTATCCCTACCAATAATAGTGAACGGATAGCAGTGAGGATTTTAGCCCGAGAAGGAGGTTTATTGACCTTTGATAGGTTAGGTCATAATCAGAAGATAGTCGAGCAACTTAAAGAGATCATCCTCAAACCTAATGGGATGCTTATAGTCACAGGTCCCAGTGGAAGTGGGAAGACTACTAGCATCTATTCTCTATTAAAGATTGTTAGCGATTTAAGGGGTAAGACGACGAATATGGTTAGTATAGAGGACCCAATAGAGTATAACCTCTCTTTAGTTAATCAGATTCAGGTGAATAAGGTCAAGGAACAAAGCTTAAGTGGAATATTGGCTGCTGTGCTCAGACATGACCCTGATTTAATAATGGTGGGGGAGATGCGTGATTATGAGACAACTAACCTGGCATTTCAGGCTAGTTTAACTGGGCAGTTAATTATAAGCACCCTTCATTGTGGTGTAGCTAAAGAGGCATTTACTAGATTAAAAAATATAGGTATTGAAAATTATCTCTTGGCTCACTCTATAATTGGTATCTTGTCGCAAAGATTGGTAAGAAAGGTCTGTTTGAGGTGTAAGACAGAGGATACCGAGGTTGATCCTGATTTATTAAATCACCTCCAACAAAAGGGGTATGAGGTAGGAGAAGATTTTTATAGGGGAAAGGGTTGTGAGGATTGTTATAATACAGGCTTTAAAGGAAGGACTGCTATTGCAGAACTATTGATCCCTGAAAAGAAGATAAAAGATATTTCAAAGGAGTTTTGGTTTAAGATGAAGATACCTCAGCAGATAGATATATTACAGGACGGATTAAATAAGGTGCGTGATGGGATAACCAGTTTAAGTGAGGTTCAACGGGTATTGAGGATAGGGGATTATTTATGAAGATATTTTCTAAGATTAGAGATATTTCAGGATTTTGTCTTATAGAACTGATGATTGCTATCTCTATTATCGGGATTGTAACGCCTATCCTGGCCTCTTCTCTTTGTCTTAAAGATAAATGGATCAAGGATATTTATGATTCTCACTTAGCTGTAATAATCCTCCATAACAAGCTTGAATTATTAAAATCACAGTCATTCGTTGGACAAGATAGCCTGGAGCAGGATAATAATATCTTAATAAATAGACTATTAGAGCCAAAGGTTTCAGTAAAGATAGATGACTATAATAATAATTTAGGAGAGGTAGCAGTTACCTTGAATTGGCGAGATACTAAAGGGCAACAAGCTAAATTTACGGCCTCATTTTTAAAACCATTAAAATAGCTATTCTCAGGTGGATAAAATTAATTTTAATCAAGATAATGGATTTACCTTAATTGAGATAATGCTTGTAGCAATAATAGCCCCTATTATTGTAATGGCAATAACTACTTTTTATACTCGATACGACAAGATAGCTAATCAGGGGGATTTGGATATAAAAAGGATAGAGGGTGTTAATCGTTTGTTGAGTTATATAAATATAGATATTAAAGGCTCTCAGGAGATTATCCAGGATAGTGAGTCAGAGGAAGAAGGTTGTCCTTTTTTGGTGCTTAAAAAGGATGACAACCAAATTAGGTATAACTTTTTTAAGGATCAAGGGATTATTTTTCGAGAAGAGTATGGGGAGGATAATAAAAAAATAGGGGAGATAGCGATTTTGAGTAATATTAAGCAGATCGAAGTACAATGGTTTAATAACCATCGGTTTTTTTCTCTAGTTGTAAAGATGAAGGGTGAGGGGAAAGCTTCATCTAACTCCTCTTTCCCTTTATTATTCAATATTAATGAGTATACTACTCCAAGTTAGGTTTTTCCTGGTACGCATTTTGCATAAATTCGCAGAAATCTTTGCTTCGTTCGTTGGAGTAGTATATATAAAAATTACCAGGAAGGTTTCTGGGGAATAAGTTGAATGAAGATAGTCTGTTTTAAACTAAAAGGAATCTTACTTGATCAAAAAGGAAGTGCGTTATTAGTAGTTATCATGTTATTTTTAGCCCTGATGACTAGCCTCAGTCTTTCAACGAATCTTCTTATTCTTGGGAAAAAGCTTTCATCCGATTATCAGCAGCAGCTAATCTCTAGTAACCTGGCTGAATCTGCGATTGTATATGGTAATTATATACTTAAAAAGGGTGGGGGAAAGATAGATAAACAAGGGAAGAGTATTAATAAAGAAATAGGTAATTATAATGGAAAACAAGGATATTTTAGGGTGGAGATATCTAGAAGTTCAGGGAATAGTTATACGGTAATTGGGGTTGGTGGGCTTAAAGGGGCAAGATTAAATACTGAAGAGATTAAATTTCGGGTAGTGCACAACATGTAATGCTATTAGGTCGAATGTTAAATTTAAAAGTATGAACTATCAATTAGTTAGTAGAAATAATGCCGGCCTTCAGCATTACTTGTTTAGCACTACCTTCCGTTGAAAGTTACGTAAAGAAGGAAGAAATAATTTGTTAAATTGGGGACTCTGTCCCCAACCCCCTGGGATTTATCGCTTTTAAGGGTAATTTTAATATTAGATGGATATTTTTATTTGTTGTGGAGACATTAGCGATCATCTTTACTCTTTAGCACGATCTTTTTATATCATTAATCTAAATTACCCTTAAAAGCGATAAATCCCAGGAGGTTGGGAGGACGGAGTCCTCCATCTTAAATAATAAAAGCGTAAGCTACCTTTTATAACTTTAAATATACAAGGACACCGAGGACACCGAAGAAAAAACAAAATAAAATAATTGGTTATACTACCCCAAGTTAGGTTTTTCCTGGTACGCATTTTGCATAAGTTCGCAGAAATCTTTGCTTCGTTCGTTAGAGTAGGCTTTTTAAATTTTCTAAGCTTGCTTCCCTAAATTGCCTAACTCGCTCCGCTCAAACAGAGGCAATTTTACGGGAAGCTGCACTAAGAAAATTTACAAAAAGCCTACTAAGTAACTCACTCCAGCAAAATTTCTGCGAACTCTCTTGCGTAATCTCTAAGTTATATGCATAAACCATGCCTAGAAAAACCTAACTGGGAGTAGTATATTTAAAAATCTTTGTGTTCTCTGTGGCTAATT
>JAZDLJ010000274.1:0-29589 GCA_043802115.1 bacterium
AATTCTCATTTTGACTTATTTGTTGATGTGCCTCCAAAATTTGCTTCACTCGTAGAGTAGTCTTTTTGAATTTTCTAAGCTTGCTTCCCTAAATTGCCTAACTCGCTTCGCTCAAACAGAGGCAATTTTACAGGAAGCTGCGCTAAGAAAATTTACAAAAAGCTTACTAAATACTCGCTCAGCAAAATGTTGTAGGCACATCTATCTTAAAAAAAATCATAATTAGAATTGCTGGGCATTTATACCTGTTAATTTTTTCCTTATTGAGGAAAAAAATTCCCTCCATAATTTGTTTATCCCCAATTGTTTCTATATCTATAATTTAAAAAATCCCAAAAAATTCAATAAATTATATAATGTTTTGTCTATTTGAAACATTATGGCATGAGGGTTGCATTCCTTAATTAATAGATACATAACTGACCATAATAACTTATAATTTTTTGCGTTAGCGACATTTGGTTTTTTTTTCTAAATTTTTTTGGTGATTATGGTCGGTTATTATAAAGGAGGTGTGATATGTCTATTATAGGAAGGATAAATAATACTCAAAGTTTTAGTTCGTACCAGGAGGGGCAATTAGATTCAGTACAACGTAATGCAACAGACAAAAGTGATAACCTTGCGGGGAATAAACCTGTTAAGGAAGTGGATAAGATTAACATAGCTCATGATCAAATCGATGGTATAGTTGCCCGCGAAAATGAATTGTCATCAGGGGCCAAATTAGAAGAAGTGGCTGATGCATGGAGTGTCCTTCAAAGTGTACTTCAGGGGATACATAAAGAACAACAAGATTGTTCCACGGTACATAGTAATTTTAATAATTTAAATCCAAGTAGGGTTTTTAGTCTTATTAGTGAAGAATAACTAATAACTCAACCATTTAATCGCCTAAAAAGGGGGTGAATACTTTGTCTTTAAGAATAAACCATAATCCTGCTGCTTTAATTTCATGGATGAATTTGGTTAAAACGGATAGTGCAATGGGTAAAACGATGGAAAAATTATCTTCAGGATTTAGGATTAATACAGCAGCGGATGACCCGGCAGGTCTTGCTATCTCTGAGAACATGAGGTCTCAGATTGCTAGTATAAATCAGGCAATAAAGAATTCTGAGCATGCAATCTCAATGGTTCAGACAGCTGAGGCAGCTTTGAGTGAGATACATAGCATGTTATCAACCATGAAAGAATTAGTGATTCAGTCTCTTAACTCAGGGGCAAACGATCAGACTATGGTGGATGCTGATCAGGCCCAGATTGATAAGATGCTGGATACAATAGACCGTATTGCTGAGAATACCATGTTTGGTTCTAAAAATTTATTAAATGGTTCATTATGTTCTATATCGTATAGTGGGGCATATGGACCTGGAAGTGGTGGCGCAATCTTTCAGATAGGAGGAAATTCTGGTCAGAGTGTCCAGATATCTATTGGATGTATGAAATCGCAATTTTTGGGGACCAATGGTTTACAAACAAGGACAGCAGCTACCAATGATAGCTCGGGTAATCCTTTGACAAGGAGTGCATTATATACTAACAGGACTACTATGTTAGGAGCTATTTATCAAGGTACTGTAGAAAATATAAGAGAGATTAGGGTTAATTATAGACCCAATATAGACACATCTGCGATTGTTAATAGGGGTGCAGGGGATAGTGAGGCAGGTGTTCAAATTATAAGGAATGATTGTTTAATAATAATAAGTTTAGCTATTGATGATGTATCTACTACCAGGGCATCATTGGGGGCTTTTCAAGCCTTTACTTTGGAGACTAATATGAGCAGTTCAAGGATCACCTCAGGAGAATTGCAACGTGCAGATTCTGTGATTAGAGATTCTGATATGGCCTTTTTGATGGCGCAATTCACTAAGCAGCAAATTATGATGCAGGCTGGTGTCGCGATGTTGGCTCAGGCCAATACGAATCCCCAGGCTGTCCTTCAACTATTACCAAGATAAGTTGTTGTTTGTTGCCAGTTGTGTTTTTATTGTTAAAAAAATAGTACCCTTAAAGGAGGTAACACTTCATGGAAGAAATAAAAGAACAAAAGGTAGAAAAAAGAAGTCTTTATGAGGCTGTGCTGGAGGGAAAATTAGTTATGGCCTTGTATGAGGATTTAATTAAACTGTTACAGGAAGCCAAGATAAAGATTACGGTTAAAGAGGTAGAGAATACCCATGAATTGTTAGAAAAAGCTAGGAATATTATGGTTGGCTTACTGTTGTCTTTAGATAAAAGAGGAGAAGAGACTTCTGAAACCCTGAAGAGTTTATACTGGTTTATGTTCACTAAGATTGTCGAAGCTAATTATAAGAAAGAATCGTTTCCTATTGAAAATGTTTTAATTATCCTTTATAAATTAAAAGAAGGGTATAATTTTAGTAATAATAGGATTAAGTCTCAAACGATTTTTAAGAAGGAAAGTCCTATGGTTAGTAGTCAATGTTAGTTGAACCAGCAATTCTCATTTTGATTTTTTTTTAAGATAGATATGCCTCCAACATTTTGCTGAGCGAGTATTTATACTACTCCAAGTTAGGTTTTTCTGAGGTAATGCAGGTTGGTTTTGTAACTAGCTGTTAAGGCACAAAGTAGCAAAGGCACAAAGGGAAAAAATAAAAAAAACCTTAAAAACTTTGTGCCTTTGTGCTGTAACATACTGGTTTTAATTAACACAATCATTTGGAAAAACCTAAGTTGGAGTAGTAGAGTAGGCTTTTTGTAAATTTTCTTAGCCAGCTTCCTGCGAACGAAGCAAAGATTTCTGCGAATTTACGCAAAATGCGTGCCAAGAAAAATCTAACCCGGAGTAGTGTGCTTAACTAAAATTGATTTTAGGGTTTGAGATAGTCCCCATAATCATCAAGGACGATTCATCGTTATTAATTAGACCCTTAATAAGAGGGGAGATACCATTTAACGAGGAAGAGATCTCTTGATTAATCTTGAGGTTTAATTTTATATCTAACTGGCTGGAAGGTATATCTTGCAACAACTTAATCTTGCCAGAGGCTTCAATATTTAATTCTTTGGACTTCAGGTTGAATTTTTTTATCTTTACTTCACCGTTAGTAGCCACAAGGTCAGCTATGAGCTTAGCAGAGGATATATTCAAGAGATTTGGTATGTTTATTTTTCCATTAGTAGCCTCGATAGATATATCTCCATTGCACTGAGTAAAGTCGTTAAGAAGAGTAGTCATATTGAGGGATGTAGATATATTTGAGGTGAAGTTTATCTCAGAAAAAGGGGTTGGAATTGGAAAGTCTTTTAGACTTAGTTTTGTCCCCGTTGCCATTACTGAAAGTAAATTGTTTGATTTTTTAGATATATTGAAAAATTTATTAAGGGATATGGAACCAGTGAGATAGTCTTCCAAGACAGATGCCTTAAATTTGAAGGTAGCTTTTCCTTGTAGTAGATCAAGCCACCTGAGATGCATCTCAATCCGTCTACTCTGAAGAAGGTTACTCATTTTTTTTGATAGTTTTGATTTAAAGCTGACATCCTCCAATAAGACTTTTCCAAAGAAACTGATCTCTATCTTTTTTACATCAACAGATCCATTAGTTGCCTTTATAGTATAGGCAATTATTGCTTGGTTTAACTTTTTATAAGGGAATTTTATTATAATTGTAAGACTAAATATTATAACTCCAGTGATTATGCATAAAAAAATAATTGGATATTTAGGACTTTTTATTTTATTGGTCATCGTTATCATTTATGGTACTCCAACTTAGATTTTTCCAAGTGATTTTGTTAGTTAAAACCAGTGTGTTAAGGCACAAAGGCACAAAGTTTTTTTTTCTTTGTGCCTCTGTGCCTTAACAGCTAGTTACAAAACTAACCTGCATTACCTCAGAAAAACCTAACTTGGAGTAGTATAGTCTGACTTGTCCGACACGTCAGACGGTTTGAGTTTCAACATAATTACAATCCTTACTACTGCACTTATAAGAGGATGTTCCACTTTTTTTATCAAATTTTTCAACTAGAAACGACTTACACTGCGGACAAGATTTATTAGAAGGTTTTTCCCAGGTGCTAAACTTACACCTTGGATAGTTACTACATCCGTAAAACACCCTTTGTTTGGCTCTCCTTGCAACGAGATTCCCATCACAATTATTTTCAGGACATTTAATACCTATCGTCATAGGTTTTGTAGCTTTACAGGTAGGATAATCGGAACAGGCTAAAAATTTACCATACCTGCCTTGTTTGATAACCATCTCTGCCCCACACTTATCACATTTTTCTTTACTAATTTCCTGTTGGGAATTAATCGGGTCTCCAGGTGTATCCTTAGCAAAATTTTTAGTATTTTTACATTTAGGATAATTACTGCAAGCAAGAAATTTGCCAAACCTCCCAGACTTAACAGCCATGGGACTACCACATTTTTCACAAGTTTCATTTATCGCCTCTGGTTCTACGATCTCCACCTTGCCACTCTCATCTCTATTTATCTCTTTGGTATTTTTACAATTAGGGTAGGCAGAACAAGATAAAAAATGGCCATTTTTACCCCATCTTATCACCATTTTTTGTCCACACTTTTCACAGACATAGTCTGTCTCTTCAGTTTGAGTTTTGATATCCTCCATCTCTTTTGTTGCTTTTTCTAATTCACTGCTAAAAGATTGGTAAAAATCATTCAGGGAGCTTATCCAATTTAGTCCTCCCTCTTCTACCTGGTCAAGTTTTGTCTCCATATCGGCAGTAAAAGTGATGTCTAATACTCGGGCAAAGTGTTTAATTAATAGATTATTTACAATGCGCCCAAGATCTGTTGGGAAAAATTTATTTTCTTTTTTTTCAACATAGCTTCTATCAACTATAGTACCCATTATAGTAGCATATGTACTAGGCCTTCCGATTCCTTTCTCTTCTAATTCCTTGACTAAAGAGGCTTCAGTGTAACGAGGTGGAGGTTGAGTAAAGTGCTGCTTAGGATCTAATTTTAATAATTTTAAAATTTCACCCTCTGTAAACCCTGGCAATAGATCATTCTTTTGGTTCTCTTCCTTTGTCTCAATGCCCCTTGTTTCCTGGCGACGATCATTGTCAATACCTTCTATATATATCTTCATGAAGCCAGTAAATCTTATGATTGATCCGTTTGCCCTGAAAAGGCAATTACCTACAAGGATATCTACTGTTGTAAGATCTAATATTGCTGGTTCCATCTGACTTGCGATATATCTATCCCAAATCAATTTATATAGTTTAAGTTCATCCTTACTTAAAAATTTTCCCAGCTTCTCAGGTTCATTATATACTGAGGTAGGTCTTATCGCCTCATGGGCATCTTGAGCTGCTTTTTTGGTAGGATATATATTAGGTTTTTTAGGCAGATATTTATCACCGAATCTTTCACTTATATATAACCTTGCCTCTTGTTGGGACTCTGAAGATATCCTGGTTGAATCTGTTCTCATATAGGTAATTAAACCCACTGTCCCTTGTTCTCCAAGATCGATACCTTCATAAAGCTTTTGGGCTACTTGCATTGTTTTTTTGGCTGTAAAATTTAATTTTCTAGCTGCCTCTTGTTGAAGTCTGCTGGTAATGAAGGGGGCTTCTGGTCGACGTAATTTTTCACTTTTTTTAATACTTTTAACTACCCAATCCTTACCTTCTATGGCCGTAAGTAGCGCATTAGTTTCTTTTTCGTTGCTTATCTCAATTTTTTCATTATTTACTTTAATTAATCTAGCCTCAAAATCAGGTGGACATTGAGCTGCAAGGAGGGCTGTAATGCTCCAATATTCTTTACTTTTAAAGGCCTCAATTTCTGTCTCCCTGTCGCAAATTAGTCTTACTGCTACAGACTGAACTCTTCCAGCGCTTAAACCTCTTTTAACCTTTTGCCAAAGTAATGGACTTATCTGATAACCTACTATTCTATCTAATATCCTTCTGGCTAATTGGGCATTGACCTTATTGGTATTTATCCTGCCTGGATTGGTAATGGCTTCGTTAACAGCCTTTTTAGTTATTTCATTGAATAGGACTCGATATACCTTTTCGTCAGGTACCTTGATTTCTTCAGCTATGTGCTGGCTAATTGCTTCTCCTTCACGGTCTGGATCTGTGGCCAGATAGACATTATCTGCCTTTTGGGCAGCTTGTTTAATCTCAGCTACTACAGTCTCTTTTCCTTTAATGACCTTAATAACAGGTTTGAAATTATTTTTAATATCTACGCTCAACTTACTTTTAGGAAGGTCCTTAATATGACCAACAGTAGCTTTAACAATAAAGTTATTTCCAAGATATTTGTTAATAGTCTTGGCCTTGGCTGGTGATTCAACAATTACTAAAGATTTTGACATGATAAGTCTCCGGTTTATACTTACAATAGGGATAAAGTAGCTTTTTTATTTTATCCCTATTGTAAGTATAAACTTTTTTAAAAAATTTGTATTTTGCATTCCGTAACAACATGTAAGTCTAATGTGTTAAAAGCTATTTCGTAAATATTCAGTAAACCATTTATGCCACGTTTTCGATAAGTTGCGTTATTATGAAAAGGGGGGAAATAAAATCACTTTAGAAAATGCTGATTATATCGGATTAGGGTACTGCCTCTAATCCGATATAATCAACATTTTCTCACAAAATGGTTCGCAGTTACCTGTTCTACAGCACCCTTTAGTTCCAGGGTGGTTAAAAAACCTAATACCTTACCTACAGGAAGCGATGTTTTTCTTGTTATCTCATCAATATGTAAAGGATGCTCTCTAAGGGTCTGGTAAATAATTTTTTCATCATTTGAAAAAGATAGTTGAGCAGTTGAGTGGTTGAATGGTTGAGTAGTAGGAGAATCCACTGTCTCCTCTATATTATTCTGGGATATGCCTGTTTTATCATTTCTTTCAGGGAAAGGTTTATCCATCAGATTGTTTATCATTTGGGGAGCTATTTCTTCTAAGACATCGAGTATCCCAGTAACCAGTTTAGCCCCTTGTTTTATTAAAGAATTTGTCCCCTGACTATTTTGGGAGTTTATATTGCCAGGTAAAGCAAAGACTTCGCGCCCCTGATCCAGGGCATAATCTGCTGTAATTAATGATCCACTTTTAGAGGCAGCCTCTATCACAATTGTCCCTATACTAAGTCCGCTGATAACCCTGTTCCTAATCGGGAAATTTCGTTTTTCCGGTGGTTTTGACATTGCAAATTCAGAGATAATCGCCCCTTTTTCTATAATCTGATCCATCAAATTTTTATTCTCAGGCGGGTAGGCAACATTTACCCCACATCCTAGAACAGCGATAGTATATCCTCCTCCACAGAGTGTCCCAAGATGAGCAGCAGTATCTATCCCTTTTGCTAACCCACTTACAACTGTTATTTTAAGTTTAGCTAATTCTTCACCAAATTTTTTGGCTACGTTTTGTCCATATCCTGTAGGGTACCTTGTCCCAACTATAGCAATAGAAGTGGTTGGATGGGGATTCAGATGGCCTCGTATATAGAGAACTAGAGGATAGCTATATATTTCTTTTAATAATCCGGGATAATTACTATCTTTAGCAAGGATTATCTCAACCTTATATCTATTGATCAAGCTGAGTTCGTTTTTTAAAAAAAATGATACATCAAATTTTTTTATATTTTCAGCTACTTTTGGATTTAAACCAGCTAACTTAGTTATATCCTCACAAGAAGATGAGAATATAGCGCTGGCCGAACCAAATTTAGATAATAATCGTTGAAAGGTTATACTTCCAACATTAGGTATAGCATTAAGGGCTATCCAGGCTTCTTTTTCGTCCATCTTCACTTTATCCCTAATCAGCTACAAATAAAAAAAAGCCCTAATAACTATACTAAATGAAAAGATAAGTAATATAGTTATTAGGGCTACAGAAGGAGGATTAAACTCTCACTACATTTCTAGCTTGAGGACCTTTCGCACTTTCTGTAACCTCAAATTGAACCATTTCACCTTCCTTCAATGTCTTATAACCTTCTATCTGAATTGCAGAGTAATGAACAAAAACATCTTTTTCACCTTCATTTTCACCATCATCTTCACTGAACTCTATAAAACCATATCCCTTTTTATCATTAAACCATTTGACTTTACCAGTAGTAGCGCTCATAATCTCATTCTCCTTTTCTTAATACTTAAAGTTAAAAGGTTAAGGATTATACGTACAATAGCTATAAAATAATTTTTTCTATAACCATTGTAAATGTTAATGTTTTATTAAAAATTATTTTTTAATTCAATTTCTTATCTTCTCAACTTTTTGTTTTGATATGGAGCGGGCGACGGGATTCGAACCCGCGACACCTGGCTTGGGAAGCCAGTACTCTACCAACTGAGCTACACCCGCCTTATAATTACATCTAACGTAAGTATAAAGAGCTCTTTATGAGATGTCAATAAAAAATTTTAGACTTTACAACAGAGCCATTAGGCAAAAAACATTGACAACCTCCACCCTGATATATTACATTAGATCTATGTCAAAGTTCGTAAAGTTTTTTATCATTATTTTTATATGCTTAGGTCTTTTAGGTTGTAGTCTTTTAAAATCCAGCCCTTCTTCTTCAAAAGGTGTTAAAACAAGTCCCAGTAGTAGTAATAAATCCAGGACTTATTTTTCCCCAGCACAGGGTTTTCTCCAGACAGGTATTGCCTCTTGGTATGGTAAGTACTTCCATGGACGCACAACAGCAAGTGGTGAGGTCTATAATATGAACGCAATGACTGCAGCTCATAAAACCCTTCCAATGGATGTATATGTCCGGGTTACTAATCTTAATAATGGTAGAAGTGATATCGTAAAGATTAATGATAGGGGACCTTTTGTTAAAGATCGAATTATTGATCTTTCTTATCTGGCAGCCCAAAAATTAGGGATGGTAGAATCTGGAACTGCCCTTGTACGCATAGAGGCGCTTGGTTATGTTCGTAAAAACGAGTATGGACAAAATATCTTTATTACACCTAATAGTTACTATTACGGTAGGTTCTCAATTCAGGTTGGCGCTTTTAGTGATATGAATAATGCGATTAACTTAAAGAGTAAGCTTGCTAGCCGTTTTGATAGAGTTTATCTCTCTCCTTACAACAATGGTAAAGCCGTTTTTTATAGGGTGCGAGTTGGGTCCTATCTCGATCTTAACCAGGCTAAAAAAGAGGTTTCTAAATTTGAGGTTAATGGATGTAATAATTGTTTTGTAGTAGCAGAGTGAACCTATTCCAAAATTCAGTTTTTTTGAATTTTGGAATAGGTTCATTTTTTAGTTTAGGGATGGGAACAAATTTTTAAAAAATAAAAAAGATTGCCACAGAACACAGAGGACACAGAGAAAAAAACAAAGTAAAATAATAGGTTATTTGAAAATCTCTGTGAACTTTGTGTTCTCTGTGGCTAATTTATTATTTCCTTATTTTTTTATTTTGGGTTAATTTATTAAATCTTTATTCCTTACCAGAGTAAGTTGTTATACATGAAAAGCGAGAAGCTGAGAAGATAAAAGAGGATGATGAAAAAAAGAAGATGAGTAAAAAACCCTTTTATTCTATGGTCGGTATTGTTCATTATCAAGATAAATTGAAAAAAAAAGAAGAGCGACTGATTGTTAATGAATTCCCCTTGACCATCTATCTTAATAAGGATGAGATAATAACCTTACTTTGTACTGGAGATTACCTGGAGTATCTTGCTCTGGGTTTTTTAAGTAATGAGGGTCTTATCTTAAGTAAAGATGGGATAAAAGAGATAACAATAGACAAGAATGCTATCTTTATTGAAACCAAAGAGGATATTTTAAAAGGATGGACAAAGAGAAGAAGTATTACTTCTGGATGTGGGAAGGGTGGTTCCTTTTATGATGTCTTGGAGGAGTTTGATTCAAAAAAGATAGAATCTAACCTAGTGATATCCCCAATTGAAATTCTCTATTTAATGGATAAGTTAGAAGAGAGGTCTATCTTATATAAAGAGACTCATGGTGTCCATAATTCTGCATTGTGCACTACTTCTGATATAATTGTTTTTCACCAGGACATTGGTCGTCATAACACTATTGATAAGATTAGTGGCCAATGTCTTTTAGAAAATATAGATAAAAATGATAAACTTGTAGTGACATCAGGTCGGATCTCATCTGAGATTGTAATAAAACTTGGTAAAATGAATATCTCTATACTGGTTTCAATGGCAGCGCCTACTGATCTGGCAGTTAGTATTGCAGAAAAGATTAACCTAACCCTTATTGCAAATGTCAGGGGCAGAGGTATGGAGGTATATACACATCCATTTAGGATACAATGATCACTGTTCATTGTTTCTATATTTCTCAGTAACAGAATCCAACTTTGAAAAGCTATTTATAATAGTTGGAGTTATGAATATTTGTAAATTGGTTTTTTCAACTGTGTCAGTTGTTGTTTTAAACAGATAACCAAAGATTGGAATATTTCCTAGGCAGGGTACTTTTTTTTCAATCGTAACTTTATCATCTTTTATTAATCCACCAATAACAACTGTCTGACCATCAGGTACTATGACAGTGGTTTTAGCCTGACGTTTAGTAGTTGTTGGTGCATAATCTCCTGCTGGTCCTTCTATTAACTTTCTGATCTCCTGAAAGATATCTAACCTTACATAACCTTCATCATTTATATGAGGTGTAATCCGTAGAGTTATCCCAACATCTTTATAATCATAAGTATTATAAGGGATATTATCCACTATCCTCTGACTGGTCTGAAAGGGCACTACTTGTCCTACTACTATCTCAGCCTCTTCATTATCGCTGGTCAGGATATGAGGGGTGGAGAGGATATTTACCTTCTGATCATTTTGATATGCCTGAATAACCGCCCCAATGTTTGGATAAGAAGTTCCTCCGATTGAGATATTTCCCTTAGTTAGCCCCATCATTAAACCATTGAATAATCCCTGTTTAGCAGAGTCTATCTTACCAAAATTAGTCCCTCCGGAAGGTCTTATGCTGCCTTCCTGGGGTTTATCCAAAAACCTCCATTCAGTCCCTATATCTAATACCTTATCTAAACTAACCTCAGCAATTAAGGCCTCAACCAATACCTGCGGTCTTAGGATGTCTAATCGTTCGATAATTTTTTTTAAGACAGTATAATCTTGAGGCGAAGCGGTTATAATTAAAGAATTTGTAGATTTATCAGCCATAATAATGCTTTTACCTTCAAATATTGCTTGATCTTTAAGAAGATTATTTGGAGAGGTTGCCTGTCCCTGCTGTCCTTGAACATTACTAACCAAGCCACTTAGAACCTTGGCTAGATCATCAGCCTTGGCATTTTTTAGGTAGTAGACGTTGATATCTTCTTTTCCTCGTGGAGTCTCTTTGTCTAGTTCATTAACAAGATCAATAATAGCCTCCATAATATCAGTAGTAGCCACAATAATTAACGAATTGGTTCGATTATCCGGGATTATTTTAGATGAATTATGGTTTGTAAAGGTATTGTGCTTTTTTGCCTTCTGAACCTCTCCTAGTGTCCCTGCTGCTGTTATTAGATTTAATTCTTTAGCGAATTCATTGGCAGAGGCATAATTTAAAGGTATTACCTTAATATTTTTTTTTGCTCCTTTAATATCGATCTCTTTTAGTATCTTGCTTAGTCTACTAATATTTGCCTTTGAATCAGTGATGATTATTGTATTTGTTGGGTCATAGGCTAATATATTCCCCCCCCTTGAAATTAAGGGCGCTAATAATGCTCGTACCTGATTAGCCTCTGCAAAGTTTAAAGGGATTAGTTGAGTTACAATAGTGTCTTCCTTACTCCCCAAATAGATTCCTTTTTTAATATCTACACTACTCTTTGCAGCCTCACTTATGGAGATTATTTTATTAATAGAGCCAACAGAGACGACAGTATAGCCTTTAACTTCAAGAAGGGATAGAAATACATTGTAAGCCTCTTCAGGTGGTATCTTCTGAGGAGAGAGTACAGTTACCTTTCCTTTTACCTGTTCGTCAACAATAAAATTTTTACCTGTTATTTCACTGAAGGCCTTAATAACTGTCCGGATTTCAGCATCCTCAAAATCGATGGCGATTAATTTATTTTTTTCTCTTTCTTGCTTTATTATCTCTGGCTTGATATCGCAGTATAATTTTGGGCTAATAAGAATAATTGGTAATATTAAGGCAAATAAGATAAAATTTTTTTTATAATTCATAAAACAAGACCCCTTTTGAGTTCTGCCTCGGATTTCCTTAAATAAAATGGTACTATAGTGAATACATTATCTGTCCCTTGTTTAACTAATTTTTCCTTTCCAAGCCAGGCTACCGAAACAGCGCTAGTAAAATTAACCTGGGAAGGTAAAAAAAAGGCTTTTTCCCCTAACTTTTTTTTAATTAAATCCTTATATAACTCTGCCCCATCACCAAAAAAGAGAGTAGTTTTTTTTTATCTCAGATAAAATATCCTCGACCTTTATTACCTTATCAGGCATTAACCGTAGAATCTTTTTTTGATGATAGTTGAAAAGAGCTGTATAGACCTCTGTTTTACGGGCATCAAGCATAGGACAGATATTATGATTAGTATAAGATGGTATATACCAAGCCATGGCCTCTAGGGTATTAATCCCTACTAGGGGCTTTTTTTCAACCCAGGCAAGTGTCTTAAATGTACTAAGCCCAATACGTAATCCTGTAAATGAACCAGGGCCAAGAGCAAGGGCATAAGCATCAATCTTCTCTAAGTGTAACTCTAAGTCTTTTAATATCCTATCAATGAGCGGTAATAGTCTTGTTGAATAATTTAATTCGGTATTTAAGGCATATTCTCCTAATAATACCTCATCTTCAACAATAGCCACCCCAATAAATCTTGTTGCTGTATTGATTGCTAGAATTCTCAATAGAAGCTACCTCAATTGTAAAAGATTTACTGATTATATCGGATCACACATTCCGCATCTAATTTTAAAAAAAATTTATTAAAAAGTGTAAGAACGGAGAAGAAAATTTATACTTGCAACTGGGATAAAGTAAAAAAACTATTTTATCCCAGTTGCAAGTATAAATCAAATCTGCAATCTGTAATTTGAAATCTGAAAATCTACAGGCAATTCAATAATAAATTTTGTCCCTTTAGGTATATTATCCTCTATCCTTATGTAGCCATTATGATCAGTAATGATCCTATGGACAATAGCCAGGCCAAGCCCTGTCCCTGACTTTCTTGTAGAAAAATATGGTAAAAAAAGTTTATCTTTATCTTCCGCAGGGATACCTGGACCATTATCTTTAATTTCAATCCGGATTAACTGTAGTTCTCTATTATAAAAGGTAGATATATCTAATAAGCCTTTATGTTTCAGAGCTTGAACAGCATTATCTATTATATTAACAAACAGACTTTTCATCTGCTCTCTATCTATGTTTATAATAGGTAAATTTTTATCAAAATTGTTGTTGATGGTGAGTTGTTTATAGATACCAGCATATAACGATACTACTTCTTCTATAATTTTATGTAAGTCATTAGGTTGAGGTCTTACTTGTGGTAGACGAGCAAAGTTTGAAAACTCATTAACTAGCTCTTTAAGTGTCTCTACCTCTGTAATTATTATCTTGGTACTTTCATCAAAGATATCTTTAAAGTCGGGAGATCCTGATAGAAATTTTTTTCTTAACCGTTGAGTGCAGAGTTGGATAGGGGTTAACGGATTTTTTATTTCATGAGCAATACGACGAGCAACTTCTCGCCACGCTGCCATCTTTTGAGCCTTTATTAATTGCGTTAAATCATCTAGAACCATAATTATTCCCAAGTAATTATCTCGATCATCTTTTAAAGGGGTAATTACTGTAAAAATGGTGATCATAGCTTCATCGATATTTAATCTCAACTGCCTTTTGATTGGTTTAGAACTACTGATAGACTCTTCAATAAGTAATTTTATATTATTTAACTGAGAGTTACTAAAAGCTTTGCTATAGTCAAGTCCCTTTACCTTTTTGGGGTCAATCTTTAATATATTAGCTGTAGATTTATTGATAGTTATGATCTTTGCATATTTATCTAACGAGATAACACCTGTAGTAATATTTTCCAGGATATATTCTATATAGTTTCTTCTTTGGTCTAATTCAAGATTAGACTTTTTTAAATCTACATTTGCCTTTTCAAGTTGGGTGAGACTTTTTTTCAAGTCCCCTGTCATTTTATTAAAGGAATCAATAAGAATACCCACTTCGTCATCTGCTTTGACATTAACCTTATGATCAAGGTCCCCTTCTGCTATAAATCTCATACCTTCAGCTAATTTTTGAATAGGTATAGTAATCCCTCTTGCAAGATAAAACCCAAACCAGGTAGCAGAAAAGATAACCACCAGGATAGGTAGTAAAAAGAATATATTGTAAGTTTGTTTTATTTTTTTTTTGTGTGCCTTACGCTCTGTATAGTTTTCATAGGCATTCCTTATATCATTAATCTTTTCCATTAGTCCTGGATAAGGATAATTATAATTGAAAACAATATATCCTATTACTTTTTTTTTGTCTTTGTTTAAGAAAATAGGGATAATACTTTCGATAACCTTATCTTTTACTAAAGTGAAATCTTCTCCATGTTTCCCCCTTTTAATTAATTCTCTGACAGATATAATGGATTGAATCTCTTCTGTCCTGGGATTAGACATTCTTAGGCCTTTTATTTCTTTATAACTATTATCAAATATCCTGATCTCTCCAATCTGGGAGTCATCATTAAATATCCTTTTGATTAATTTCCTTATGGAAAGATGTTCATTATTGATTAACAAGTTACTCTTTGAAATTGTTTGGTTTAGAGATTTAATTGTATCAAATGCTTTACCAAAAGAAGTACTATAATAAACCTGGGCGATCTCAAGAGATTTTTTTAGAGATTCCTCCTGTTGGGTATTAAACCAGTTATCTATGCTATTACTAATTAAACTACTTGCTACCCAAAAGATTAGGATTGAAGGAACAATTGAAAGTCCTATAAAAGCTACAATCAATTTTGTTTTAAACTTAGCCCCTAAGATATTTCTTTTTCTTTCAAAATATAATTTTATTAGGTTCCTAAAAATAAGAAGGCCAAGCGCTATTAAGAGTATAACTGTAATAATATTAATAATCGTTAGAATAATAATAGAGATAAATTTGTCATCAGAGAGTTTTAAGCGTACCTCAAGTACATGAAAAAATCCCCTTGTTATTATCACAATTGCAATTACTGAAATAATGCCAAATATTATTAGGAATTTTCGTCTATTTCGGGTGCGGGTATCGTCAGTCATATTAGTTTTTTTTTAATAGACATCTTTCCAACTCGACAGTGATAAGTTCTCAATGAATAGTTGTTTAATGTGTTGAATATATTGAATTTTATCATTTTAACTGTCTAAATAATATAATCATAAATATCAAATAGTTACAAAGAACCTATCACTGTCGAGTTTCCAAAATAAATATCATATTTACTAGGAGAGAAGATAAAAATTTTGCTGGAGAGAGTTATTAGGGGACTTTTTGTAAATTTTTTTAGCGCAGCTTCCCGTTAATAATTACCATTTTTTTAGCGTAGCGAGTTTTGGTAATTTAGGGAAGTAAGCTTAGAAAATTCAAAAAGGCTCCGCTAACGAACGAAGCAAAGATTTTTGTCTTCTTACACCCTGCAAGATTATTTTGGAAAGATGTCTAATGCAGGTTAGTCTTGTAATTAGCTGTTTAGGAACAAAGTAGCTTCTTGTTTATCTTTAAATTATTTCTAATTCATCATTAACTTTTGAAATTATCCTATCGTAAAGCTGTATACAAAGCAAGTAATTTTAAATAATGTCGCTAAGCCTCACATATTCAAATTTTGTTAATCTCCCTTTTAAGGGGATTGGCTGAAAAATAAAGAAAATGTTTGACAATATACCTTTTGTCCATGATATAATTAAGAACATTGTTTGTACGCATACTTAAGTATTTATATACATCATAGTTTTTTTTCCTGCTAGCTTGGCAATTCTCCTAAACTAAACTGCCGGAGTGGTGAAATTGGTAGACGCACGGGACTCAAAATCCCGCGGGCTTCACGTCCATGGGGGTTCGATTCCCCCCTCCGGCACCATGATAAATGATTTAAATTAGAAGTAAAATGTAGTAAAAAATCTAAAAAATTTGAGGCCGTAAACAGGCCGTAGATTTTTAGAAATAGTAAAAATACCCGTCACATAAAAACCTGTCACAAATTTTATTCACAATAGACATCTTTCCAAAATAAATACCGTATTCTCTAAGTATCTAGAGGCAAGAGAAGACAAAATTTTGCTGGAGTGAGTTATTTAGTAGGCTTTTTGTAAGTTTTTTTAGCACAGATTCCCGTAAAATTGCCTCTGTTTGAGCGAAGCGAGTTAGGCAATTTAGGGAAGCGAGCTTAGAAAATTCAAAAAGACTACTTCAACGAACGAAGCAAAGATTTTTGTCTTCCTACGTTCTGCAAGATTATTTTGGAAAGATGTCTAGTATGTATCCTTTGCCATTACGCCGATCACCAGAGAGGAGCGTAGTAAGAGTATAGGAAAAATAATCCAGTAGGATATGATGAACGTTATTTGTTTGATTAAGAGAAGATGTCACGCCCTTTCAGGGCTAAAGAAAAAAATAAAAAATACTATTTTTTTTAAAATTAGATGCGGAATGTGTGCTTAAAGGTTTCCTTTTTGGCCTGTTTAGGGTCTAATCTACCTGTCTAACCTTTAAATTTCCCTTGACAAAGCCCAGAAAGAAACTGTAAAGTACTAACAAAATAAATAAGATTTAGCATCTCGCAACACGGTAAAATTTCGTGGCGGTCTCGCCGCTGTGACGGTGATAGAGTTCTGAATATATAGTTATTATTTAGTTTACAAACTAGATGGGAAGATGATCTGAAGTCAGGAGACCTGCTAATTTTTAATAGAATAACGAAATCTGATGGTAACAGGTTTTGGCAAGAGGATTATGCCAAAATCCTTTTTTATTTTTAATATAAGGGGAAGACGTGGATTTAAAAACCTTTCATAAAATTAGCTATGGGATGTATATAGTTGCCACAGAAAAAACTGGAAAGTATAATGGGCAGATTGCTAATACAGTATTTCAGATAACAGCAACACCACCTATAATAGCCATAAGTATAAATAAACAAAATTTAACTCATAGCTTTATTCAAGCAAGAAAGGCTTTTATTGTCTCAATCCTCGATAAAGAAACACCTTTAAAACTTATAGGGACATTTGGTTTTAAATCTGGCAGAGAGATAGATAAACTAGAAGAGATAAATTATAAACTTAGCGAGAGTGGTTTACCAATAATCTTAGATAACAACATAGGATTTTTGGAAGTTATTCTGATAAATTCAATCGACATCAAGACCCACACTCTATTTATTGGAGAGGTAATTAATGCAGAGATTGTACGAGATGTAGAACCTATGACCTATGAATATTATCAAAAGATTAAACATGGAATGACTTCTCAAAATGCCCCAACCTATATACCTACCCAACAAAATTCTCAGAAGGAGATAAAAAGTATGGAGAAATATAAATGTACTGTCTGCGGATATATCTATGACCCCCAAAATGGTGACCCTGAAAATAAAATAGAACCAGGTACATCATTCGATCAATTACCTGACGATTGGACTTGCCCTATTTGTGGAGCTGAGAAATCATTGTTTGAAAAAGTAGGATAAATTTTGCTAAAGATTAAGAAAAAAATGAAGAAACCAGAAGAGTGCACTACTATAGAAGATATCAGAGCAGAGATTGATAGAATCGATCAAGAGATAATTTGTCTGATATCTGAAAGGGCTAGTTATGTGAAAGCTGCGGTAAAATTTAAAAAGGAGAAAAAAGCTGTAAATGCCCAAGAAAGAGTAAAATCATTACTTGAACAGAGGGGTAGATGGGCAGAAGAATATGGATTGGACACAAATATAATTCAACAATTATTTTCTAATCTAGTAAATCATTTTATTAAAGAAAAGATGGAAAAATGGGAAACTATAAAAACCAATGAAGTTATGTCAGACAAGGCTCAGCAGTTTCCCTGAAGTTTGGCCTGATCCGTTACCTAGTGTAATTAAAGCGTTACAAAAATATAAAACAAAAGATTCCCTATGGAATAATCTACCAGATATTCAAGCCCTACCTTTATGGAAAAAATAAAACAGCATTTTGAATCGGTTTTTCAAACGTGGATGTAATCTGGAAATATTATAATTTTGTGGTATATGGTGGGCAAAAATTATAAAATAGCTAAACTACACCTTCAATAAACTTATATTGGGTAGTAGGCTAGACCAGCTTCTTCAATTAAATCTTTATACTGTTCTTTAACGGCAAATAAAATGTCATAGGCCTCTTGATTTAATGTCTTTGCTAGGACAAGAAGTCTTGCAACGTGAGCCAAGGCAAATGCACCTGGGATAAAAAGGACTTTTTTTCTTTTCAATTCTCTAGACACTAGTTCATTTAAATAAGAATTGCTGATAACAACCTGTCGTTTTTTTGTCTTTTCGACTACAACGGTTGATTCCTAAGTTTTGTTTCAATTCACAAATAGTGTATATAGGAGATACTAGCCCCACCTTTTTCGTCTCAACTAGGTGGCTCAATTTAAATGAGTAAAAGTGGCTCAATTTTGCTAAGCGCTATAGGCTGGTCTGATATCAGACAAAGATTATTTCTTTATACCTTTTTATTCCTTCATTGCTACTAAAAATATCCTATTAAATATCAATTCAACCTTTCCTTGGTTATTTGCCTGTTCTATAAAAGCATCTCTAACAATCTTTCTAAAATTATCCATATATTCTATTGATAGTTCAATCCCATAGAAATCTTGATTTAGATAACCTGCTATTGCTCCTGAAGAAAATATCCTAAAAACCTCTTCAGGGGTGTACTCTATCTTTATACTCTCAATCTTTGAAAAGGCTGTCTTAAATCCAGCCCTCTCAAACAACTCGTTATATTCAGCTTTAGTCTCAAAAAATATCCATAGTGGCTTAAAATTGGCAAAGATTGCCTTTGTTTCAGGGGCTTCTTTTACCCTTTCCATTGCCTTTAGAAAATTAGGACAATAAACTTTTTTAGCTGGTGCTTGTATTCCAATCCTTCCATTCTTTTTTAGGGCAGCATAGCATCTTTTAAGCGCCTCTTCTGGATGACTAAACCATTGAAAGGCAGAATTGCAGAAGATTACATCAAATTCAGAGGTAAAGGTAAGAGCTTCAGCATTGCCTACCCTAAAGGTTATTTCAGGATTATTTTTTTTTAATGCCTTATTAATCATCTCTTCTGAGGGATCGACCCCGACTACACTTCCCTTCGTTATTTCTTTAATCTTATATGTCAAATTGCCCGTTCCACACCCCAAGTCTAACACATCATCCTCTTCCTTAATCTCTAACAATTTTATAAGTATGTCAGCCGCTGACTTTTGGACTAATGAAAAATTCTCATAGATAGAAGCGATTGTAGAAAAGTTAACAGGATCACACTTTGATGAATTTAACATCTTTTACCTCCTCATTTTCTTTAAAAAATCTACCAGGGGTAACCCCCATAATCTTTTTAAAACAACGAGTAAAATGACTCTGATCTGCAAATCCTGTATCCAGGGCAACCCCTATTATATCTAGCCCGTTTAAAAGGAGTTCCCTGGCTTTTTTTATCCTAAGCTGAACTAAGTAATCGTGAGGTGATATCCCTATCTCCTTTAAAAAAAGCCGCTGAAAATGAAATGGACTTAAACCAGCCTTCCTGGCTATTTTTGATAATGACAGATCCCTTGGGTAATTCTTTTCAATATACTTGCAAATTTCTCTAATAATTTCTTGACGGGTATTTATTTCAGGTACAGAAGGAGGAAATTCTGCATAATTGAGAACCAATCTCGAACATAATGCTAGGATTACCTCTTCCCTTTCCATGAGAGGCTTTTTTTCTTTAAGAAAGAGAAGAAATTTATTAATGAGAGTTAAAACCCTCTCATCAGAGAAAATAATGTCAGGGAAATAAGGGATAGGCTGGTCAGTCTCGGCTATTTGGTTAACTAGGTCCTTCATAAACCTTGTAGTTACACAGATAATCCGGTAACTATGAAGTTTACTCTCAAAAGATCTACACTGATGAGGAACCCCTGGATTAAGAATAAAAAGACTCTTCTCAGGAATGATTATTGATCTATTCTTGATAATAATTTCTCGTGCACCTTCATCAATAATCCCGATACAGTAGGTTTTATGGATATGGCGAGGAAAATCATTAGTTATCGCTTTTGCCCAGACTACCTGGACATAGTTCATATCTGGGAATTCAAAGAAACGAATCTTATCAGGGGTCTTTCTCTTCATTTTATAGGCTGACACCTATTTTAAAGTAAGGCTGGAAAAAATTTAGCCAATAATACCAGCCCATTCTCATTTGCTATTACTTTATGGTCGACACCTTTTGGGATAACAGCCATTTGTCCGGGGTGATATGGAGCATTAAGATCGGCCAAACTAAACTCCCCACTTCCTTCAATTACTTCATGAAGTTCGATTAGCTTTTCATGCTGATGAATATCAATGATACAATTAGGATCAATCTTTACAAGATGGGAACTAAATAAATTGTTTGTCTCTTTTCCTTTAATAAGGTGTTTTAAGAATACACCCTTAAATTTTGCGTGTTCTTCCCAATTAATATTTTTTATCTCCTCTTTCTTATCCTGATATAAAATCCTTCCTTGCTCAATTAATTTAAAAATTTCTGTGTGTTCCATGGTACTTTCCTCCTTTTAAATAGTAAAATTTTGTATCTTTAAAAAGAAGTATACCCCATTGATTTACTTTTGTATTGTATAATCTTGCTATTTTTATTTTTTAGCCTGCTGCCAGTCTTAATGCCTTAAAAAGCCCTATCAAATCATTCAATTGATAATTAGCATTTAATCCACTCGGATTGGGTAAGACCCATAACCTAGTTTCAGCAACAGTCTCAACTTGAAGACCAATCTGGGCTTTAGGCCTTTCAAAATTATAACGAACATAGCAGTAAAGGCAGGAGAATTCACATTCTCGATAAGGATTAATAACAAATTCTCCCAGGTCAATTGAGGTAGGGTTTAGAATTCTTTCAATTTTTATTTCCTCTTAAAAAATTTTTTGATGTAAAAAGGGACAACCTTTAGCAAAAATTAAAGGTTGTCCCCTCAAAATAAAACTCCCCGCAGCAAGCTAAAAAATTTAGCCAGTTAGGCTAACAAAGCATAAATGTTATTTAAAAGTTCCTGCATTTCAAAAGGTTTGTACATCATCAGGTCAGCCTGGCTAAACTCCAAAAATGAGGTCTCTCTTTCTTTATTATTATCCAGACGACGGGCGGTTAAAAGCAAAACCTTAATCTCTTTAGAAAATTTGCCATTTTTGACATCTTCCTTAATAAGCCTACTGACGCGGTAACCATTTTCCTGGGGAATCATAACATCAAGAACAACAAGATCAGGCTCATTAACCCTTACTGCACCCAATGCCTCGTATCCAGAAGCGGCAGTGATAACCTCAAATTCCTCTTGTTCAAATCTAAATTTGAGAGTGTCAATGATGTCTTCTTCATCATCTACGATCAGTATCTTTTTTTTATCCATCATCTTACCTCCACCTTTTGGTTCTTCTGAAATTTGTGATCAAAAGAGGTAGAAAATATAGTTATTAGACATCGTTCCAAATTAATCTTGCAGGGCGTAGGAAGACAAAAATCTTTGCTTCGTTCGTTGAAGTAGTCTTTTTGAATTTTCTAAGCTTGCTTCCCTAAATTGCCTAACTCGTTTTGCTCAAACAGAGGCAATTTTACGGGAATCTGTGCTAAGGAAATTTACAAAAAGCCTACTAAATAACTCACTCCAGCAAAATTTTTGTCTTCTTGTGCCCTAGAGAATAGAGTATTTATTTTGGAAAGATGTCTATTGAATTGTCTTATGCATGAGCAAGTATAATAATATCATAAGGTATACAAAAAAATAAATGTAAAATTGTGGCCTTTTTTTGTTTTAAAAGGAGTGATTTGCGTATCCATTTATATCTCTCCA
The DNA here is from genome assembly GCA_043802115.1 of bacterium. Taxonomy (GTDB): domain Bacteria; phylum SZUA-182; class SZUA-182; order JAZDLJ01; family JAZDLJ01; genus JAZDLJ01. Next base: position 22,132 of record JAZDLJ010000274.1, read on the forward strand.
TAAAGCGATAAAATCCCTGGAGGTTTGGGGCACAGAGTCACCCAAGTTAAATAAAAATAATAAATTAACAAGTGCTTGTTTTGGTCATAAATTGCAGAAGAGGCCACCTTTTTCGTTAAATGCCTGACTATTGCCTTTATATTATACTGCTATTGACTACATTATAAAAGAGTTTTAAAATTTTTCTGTCCATTTTTTCTTGACAAGAATATATCTATATGATTAGCTATATTATCGAGTTTAAGAACAATTTTTATTAGAATGTGAAAATATATGAAAACATTTCTTTCTGAACTTAATAAACAAAAGGAAAAAAGATATACATCTGCCAAGATAATTATCCAAAAATTATTAGAGATATTAGTAAAAAAATATGATGTGAAAAAAGTTGTCTTAATAGGCTCTTGTTTAAATGAAAAAAAATTTAACTTTCATTCTGATATCGATCTGGTCGTTAAAGGTCTTCCTGATAATGCCTATTTTAAGGCAGTTGGAGAATTATTAATAGCCGCTGGTGAATTCGAGGTGGATATAATTCCCATAGAGAATGCTAATGAACGGATGCAACAATATATAAAACAAGGCGATATCCTTTATGAAAAATAATAATATGATACTAAAAAGAATTATCTCCGAGATAAGGGAAGAATTAAACAATCTTTTAAGCCTTAAATGGGATTATCAGGATTTTCTAAACAAATATCAGATCATAGATAAATATCTTTTGCGAGCTAAAGCCTCATTTTTAGCTGATTTCTATATGGGAGTAGAAAGGATATTCAAAATAATAGCCGAAGAAATAAATGGCGGGCTTCCTAAAGGAGAACATTGGCATAAAAGACTCCTACAAGATGCAAGTATTAAGATAGATGAAAGATCCGCTGTAATCTCGAAAAGGTTATATGAAGATCTATTAAAGTTTCTAGGCTTTAGACATGTTGTAAGACAGGCTTATGGATTTGAATTGAACGAAAAAAAACTGGAGGAACTAGCCAGTATATTTGACAATGTGGTAGAAAACTTTATAATTGAGATCAATCAATTTTGTAATTTACTACGTGAAGAAGAATAGATAAAAATTAAAATCAAAAAATAATTAAGCCAGTTTTTTCATCTGAACTGGCTTTTCTTTTTCCATTATGTCCAAATCATTAATGATTCAGGGTACAGGTTCAGGTGTTGGCAAAAGCCTGATTGTAGCGGCGCTCTGTAGAATCTTTAGACAAGATGGCTACAAGGTTGCCCCTTTTAAGGCCCAAAATATGGCCCTTAACTCTTTTATTACAAAAGATGGCGGTGAGATGGGAAGGGCGCAAATTGTCCAGGCCGAGGCTGCCGGGATAGAACCTACTGTGGATATGAACCCCATCTTAATTAAACCAACAAGTGATAGAGGTGCCCAGATTATTGTTCATGGAAAGGTCATGGATAATATGGAGGCTAAAGAATACCATCAATATAAAAAAGTATTATTAAATAAAGTCTTAGAGAGTTTTAAAAGACTATCGGCCAAATATGATTTAATTGTTATTGAAGGGGCGGGCAGTCCAGCAGAGGTCAATCTCAGAGAGAATGATCTGGTAAATATGGGATTGGCTACAATAATTAATTCACCAGTATTATTAGTTGGTGACATAGACAAAGGTGGGGTATTTGCCTCATTCGTAGGGACATTAGAATTACTTGATCAACCTGAAAGAGAGTTAATTCAAGGGTTTGTTATTAATAAGTTTAGAGGAGATCTCCAATTATTAAGACCTGGTCTTGAATTTCTTGAGAAGAAGACAGCTAAACCAGTACTTGGGGTGATCCCATATCTAAAAGATTTATACATCCAGGAAGAGGATAGTATTGTAGAAAATAAGATTCTCTCTAAAAATAACAACTTTACTTTAAAGATCGCCGTTATTTATCTCCCCCACATCTCAAACTTTACGGATTTTGATGCCTTAGCTCATGAATCGGATGTGGATTTAGATTATATTAAAACAAGGCAGGAACTTAAGGGATACGATCTAGTAATTATCCCGGGGACAAAAAATACAATAGGTGATCTGATCTATCTCAAAGAAAATGGATTAGCTGAGCGGATTAAGGCCTATTATTATCAAAGTGGTGGAGTAATTGTTGGGATCTGTGGAGGTTATCAGATATTAGGACAAACTATCTTTGATCCTTTTCATGTTGAAAGCTCAAGGGATAGCATAGAGGGATTAGGGGTTTTTGAGATAGATTCAAGACTGGAGAGAGAGAAGATTACCTCCCAAGTAAAGGCAAAAATACTGGCTGATTTTGGAATAGAAGATCTATTAACTGGTTATGAAATTCATATGGGAGAAAGTAAATATAGAGGAGATGTCCTGGTCTTTAGTAAGCTATTGAGAAATGATGGTCAAGAGGTTATTGATGGAGCATTAGATAAAGATGGACTTTCTTTTGGTACCTACATCCATGGACTATTTGATAATGATCTCTTTCGGAGAAGATACCTGAACATTCTAAGGAGAAAAAAAGGGTTTGAAGCATTAAATCAAGATCAGAATTATAGCTTTTTTCAAAACAAGGAAGAAAACTATAACCGATTAGCCAAGATTGTAAGAGAGAATTTAGATATAAGAAGATTGCTATAGATTTTCAGAAAAAAGTCAAAAAGAAGAGGAATCTGCCAATTAAATATTAGATCTATTTCCTGTAAAAATAGCTCATATACGGCATCCTTCATTTGTCAGGTTACACTTTTTTAAAAGATTAACACAGAGGGTTATAGAGATACACAGAGAAAAAAACTAAAAGTAAAATAAGAAGTTACTTTAAAAAAACTCTGTATTTTTTTGTCTTCTCTGTGTTAAAAAAATTGGGAAAGTGTAAACTACTTTTTGCCCTAAATGAAGGATGCTTCATATACAATGAATTGTATGTACTATGAATAGGATAAAATTGGTAAATTAACACTTCTATTTCAAGAAGATACCCTTCAAATAGGCAGAAAATAAAAAAACTATTTTCTGCCTATTTGAAGGGTATCTCAAAGGAGGCAGGTATATGGCAAGCTTAAAGATTTATTCAACCAGCACTAGTCCTTATGGTATTATATTGAAAGAGTTCCTGAAGGAGAGACATATCGAATTTGAGGATATTGACATCGGGACAGATCGCCAAAAAGAGGTGGAGATGATAATAAAGTCAGGCCAGACTGCCCATCCTGTCACTGACCTAAATGGTAAGATAATAGTTGGCTGTGATAGATATAGAATAAGTAAAGAATTAGAATTATATCTACAACAGACTTAAAGGCACTGGTGTAGTTAGATGGGATTCTCTAAGAGGCTCTCTTATTGGGTTTGCAGAAATCTTTGTTTCGTTCGTTAGAGTAGCCTTTTTGAATTTTCTAAGCTCGTTTCCCTAAAATTGCCAAAACTCACTCTAACAAGATTTCTGCAAACCCAATAAACACGGGGAAAAATGAATCCCATTTAACTACACCAGTGCCGACTTAAAGTATAGTACTTTAAATTATCGCCCTCCGGGCGGACTTTTTTTACTCCAAAGGAACTGCTCATATTCTGTCCCAAAGGGGCGTTTCATACTAGCCCAGGGTAACGATTTCCCCACCAACCCGTACTCTGAAGGAGTGCCTCATGTGTTGTTCTTAATCCTAAACAAATCCTTTATTTGTAGGTAATAGTGTTTACAAAAACCACTTAAGCAATCTTAAAAAACAACTTTTTTTTAAGATTACCTCCCATTTTGTGCTATCCACTATTACCAGGATAACACCAATAGATAACATTAATATCCTTAAATAAATACTAACGCCTAAGAACGGCAATCGTTTGCAGAGATAAAGTATGGTGTTAGTTATCACTGCTACTATAATAATTAAGCCAAGATTGTTAGTAAAATTAGGTCTTCCTTCCTTTTCTATTTTTATAGCTAAATTATTTAGATAACTATTCTGCCAACATTTTTTAGAGAATTCTATTAAGTGTAAGATTAGAGAATAACAATATCTAAATATCTTACTTTCACTTAATATATCTTCAGGACAATGTCTTTTTAAGGTATTAACCAAGTAGCTACTATTATAAGCCTTATAGATTACATCTTTAATTGTACAATATACACTAAAGATGAGGCTTTGATAATAAATAAAAATAGACCTTTCTTCTAAGGCTGAATATATGTCACAGAACTTGAGTGTGAACCTATAAGAAAGACTATCCTTAAAATATTTACTAAGTATCTTTTTTGTTACCACTAAGGCCATTTAACCCCTCTATATCCACAACAGTCCCATTTAGATTATATTCATCGGTCTCAAACAAAAAAGGTTGCCCGATCTTTAACACCCTTCCTGCATAATAGTATTTGTTATCTTGTTTGTTAGTCAAGACCTCTATAGTTAATAAGATATCCTTATTATAAGGATGCTTGATCATAGTCGTCACTCCGTTGATCGATCCTATTACCAACGCTGGTCTCTGACTTAAGATTGATTTCACTTTACATACAAACCGATTTTCTTTACCCCTTATGACATCTCCTACCCTTATAACTTTTGCCAGCTCAGGGATAAGATTATCAAATCTTACCTCAATATTTAGTATTTTTTTAGGGATAGTGGTAGTAGTAGTAGTGGTAGTAGTGGTAGTAGTGGTAGTAGTGGTAGTAGTAGTGGCAATCGGTATCTTTTGAAGCAAATGGTCGTTCATATTATGAATTTTTAATAATTTTCCTTTTAATTTAGAACCCTTAATATTAAGGTTTATGAGACCATTTAATTGTAATTTTTCGTTATTATAAAATATATCCTCATTTTTTAATTCAGCAGATAGCCTCATCCTCAAGGTTACCTCATTAGTTAAAAAGGTATTGCCACTGATACTGTCTTCTATCATATTATTAGTTATAACCTGAATAATCTCTCCTTTTGATTTCCCTGATGGGTCCATATCCTTATCCCCGGCAGTTAATTTTTGCTCTGTATCTGGATATCTATTTATTATGATATCTACTATTGTCTCTATCCCTTTCGACTTTTTTCCAGTTAGGGCTGCCCTTTTAAGCTGATAGGATAGAATCTTCCCTGTATATTCCTTGCCGTTAATATAGAGCTTATCTTCCAGGGAATTTAATTGTATTGTCTTCTTATTAAGATCAACATTAATGTCTTTTATTGGCAGGTTAATCTCCAGACGGAATAATGCCCGCCATCTAACATCCTCACCGACCTTCCCTAACACTTCGTTGTTGCTCATAGCGATAGTATATGGTTTATCATCCTCATTAATCCTTAATATCTCTATGATCTTCCCTATCCGTTCATTTTTTGAATTCCTTACTAAACGACCTTGGAGTTGACCTAACTCATGTGAGGAGAGATTGGTAAGTAATAACTCTGCATATAAACATATAGACTTTCTTATCCCTATTTTTTTTAAGAAATTGATCTTGGCTTTTTCTTCTTTTTTAAGTTCGATCAACTCCTTTTCTAATGCCTCCTTCTGGAGGATCTCTTGTTTTAACAGTTCTTCCGGTGTGGGTTCTTTTTCTGCGGGTTGGGGTTCTATTGAGATCGAGTTTTTTTCTATTGCAGGAAGCTCTTCTGCGATCACTGGAGTATTAACGCTAATCCCATCCTCAATGGTCTTACTACACTTCAATAGTTTTAAATAAATCAAACGAGATAAGAGCATAACTATAAATGTAATCACTAAAAGGTCTATAAAATTTATCTTTCCTAAAAGTCTACCTTTTTCATCAATAAGTTTCATAAAGAGCCCTCTTTTATTGGAGTACTATATATATAGTACTAACTTAGGTTTTTCCAAGTGATTTAGTTAGTTAAGGCCAATATGTTAAGGCATAAAGACACTGAGGCACAAAGTTTTAAGTTTTTTTTATTTTTTCCCTTTGTGCCTCTGCTACTTTGTGCCTAAACAGCTAGTTACAAAACTAACCTGCATTACCTCAGAAAAACCTAACCTGGATTAGTATATATCAATAATCTTTCCTCCAGTTAGATCGTATTGATCAAATTGAAATGATAGATAAGAACCTATCTTTATCTTATTTCCTCCATAATAGAACCCATTTGGTCGTAATTCACCAAGGATTTTAATATTTAAACTAAGATCAAGATACTCTCCTTTAATGACCTCCTTTACTGAATTGTTGTCAATAGATAACGCCATATATGGTTCTTGACCTTCTATGGATTGGATCTGGGCTAAGAGAATGTTATGACTATCGAACATAGAATCTCCAACCTTAATATATCTTATCAGTTCTTTTTCCTGGGCTCTAAACCTTACCTTGATAGTTACATAAGAGGGTTTAGATAGGATGATTAGCCCTTCAAGTCTATGGTCATTATCTGGTTTAAATTCTATTATCGAATACTCACCGATTTTTTGATCATTATAATAAAATTGGTTCTCGATAACCTCTCCTTTTATCTTTGCCGTTGCTATAATCTGATAACAAGTATCTTTTTTTATAGTATAAGAAAACAGACTATCTTTATTAACCTCTATCAGGCTAATTTTACCGTCATTATCTATACCTCCAGCCTTAATCATTGGGAGGTCACTTTCTTCTATTCTTAAGAATAATACGCTATAATCTTGCTCTATATGTTTTTTGATTATTTCTGGTTGTGTGTCTGGTTGGTTTTTTTTGAAGAGCTTACTCTTGGCTATCCCTACTATAAATGTAAGTAAGAGTATAGTAACCATAAAATCAAAGAAATTTATCTTGCCAAATAATCTGCCTTTTTCGTCAATAAGCATTATTTAAATACTCCTTTTTGCAACAGGTATAAAGTAGCTTTTTTACTTTATACCTGTTGCAAGTATTTTAGTTCGTTCATTTTTGTTATAAAGCAACTAAGTACAGGACAAAAATTTACTAATTACTTGATCTATTTGACACAATTTGTCAGATTAATTACTTTTCCCCGAAGTTATTCCGTTGAAAGTTACGTAAAAAAAGGAAGAAATAATTTATTAAATTGGGGACTCTGTCCCCAAACCCCAGGAGGTTTGGAGGACGGAGTCCTCCATCTTAAACAATAAAAAAAATAGGCGTCCATTTATGACTTTAAATATACAAGGGGGCGGACAAAAAACATCTGCTATAATTTTAGTCCGACCCCTTTGGGGTCGAGGTTGTTGGTTTAATCGCTACCATGGGTTGAAACCCATGGCTATTCACATCTATCCCCTTCAGGGAAAACCGGCAAGGCACTAATTTAATTGTGCGAGCTGAATTTCTGTCTTGTACTTAGTGTCTGAACGAAAACCCCTTAATTATTTTAATACTAAGGTGTAAATTGTAAAATTTCGCTGCGAAGATTTTAGAATGATAAATATTGATCTGTATAAATCAACATGTTACATTGAGCCTAATTTATTAAAAATGAAAAATTTCAAATCTTCGCCGCACTTTTTAGCCCTC
>JAZDLJ010000317.1:0-7571 GCA_043802115.1 bacterium
AGAAATCTTTGCTTCGCTCGTTAGAGTAGTCTTTTTGAATTTTCTACGCTCGCTTCCCTAAAATTGTCAAAACTCGCTACGCTCAAACAATGGCAATTTTTGGGGAAGCTTCACTAAGAAAATTTACAAAAAGCCTACTAATAACTCGCTCTAGCAAAATTTTTGCAAACCCAATAAGCACGGGGAAAAATGAATCCCATTTAACTACACCAGTGCCTGAATTCATTTATAATAAAGAAATGGAAAAAGGTTTAAAAAATGCAATGTTAAAAGTAGCTGAACCATCTTTTGGGGCGATATGGGATAATGATGATGCTGAATATGACAAACTATAAGTTTGGTGATGTATCCCAAAAATTTGTTATCCTTTGAAGGCAAAAGTAATTTACACATTTTTTTACAATCTCACACAAAGCCACAAAGAAATTAAAAATCAAATAGTAAGCGTAATCCTTTACTATATACCATTTTTTTTTACCTTTTAATCCCCTTAATAGGTAATATTTACTTATAGAAAAGTTCAGTTTACGCCTCTTCGTAGTATATCTTTCCTAGTAAATAAATATACCTCCCCCCTTATGTTTTTTTTAAAAAAAATTTAGGTATATGAAACTTTATCAGAAGATATACGTATTATTAAGTATATACTACTCCAACTTAGGTTTTTCTTGGTAACTATTAGCCTAGGTAAGACCTGTTAGGTTAGTTAAAGATCAGTATGTTAAGGCACTGAGGCACATAGGCACAAAGTTTTTAAGGTTTTTTTGTTTTTCCTCTGTGCCTTTGTGCCTCAGTGCCTTTGCTACTTTTTACTTTATGCTACCATGCTTAATTAATACAATTAGTTAGAAAAACCTAAGTTGGAGTAGTATAAACAGAATATTATTACTAACTCAATATGCAAGTTTCATTTTCCTAACTTTTATAAGCCAACTGAGGCATTTATATCCTGTTTATCTCCTGTTATCCTGTCTAATCTTTTTTTTATTTTTTGATAGGAGTAACAAGATTTACCTGATGTCAAACAAAAAGACTTGCTTGTAAAGTAGAAAGAAGAGGATCAGATGATAAAGAGAATAAACCCAAAAATATATACCACAATCTTAATTTTCTGTTTTTTAATTCAATTCCATCCTACTGTATCTGCTGAAATCAAAGGAACTCCCCACGATAATCTTTCCTGGGATTACCCAACTGATAAAGGCCCAGGTACAGGGGCATGTGATGCCTGCCATATCCCACATGATACTAAGCAAGTAAAAACCTGGCCAAGGACACCTACCGGAAATACTGTCTTTCCACCACCACCGAGCCCAGGTCAGACAAACATAATCCTTCTTTGTTGTGATTGTCACAACAAGATACCTAAACATGCCACTAATATCTGTTCATGTTATTTTAATAACTCAAAACTTGACCCACTTGCCTTACCTCAAGGCCATGCAACTATCCAGGGATTTTGTCTTGGCTGTCATAACCCCCATGAAGGTGAATATCGTCCTTTTTTAAGATCGAATATAGTACCTGCAGACTATCCCAAAAATAAACCTGCTGAGGAGATAGAGGCAGCCATGAGTAACGAGGTTTGTTTTAAATGCCATTTAGCCTTAGGACCAGGTAATCCGGTTAATAAGATTAATAAAGATGATTATAACCATATTTATTCTGAAGATTCAAAGAAAGCGCATCAGGGACATGCCAAGGTTAAATGTTCCTGTTGTCATGACCTGCATAACACTTGCAGGGATGATCTCCTGAGGCTTGAAGATCCAAAGGCTAATCCCTCAGATATATGTATATGCTGCCATGCGGACCCAACTAAGCAGGATACTATTGACAAGAAAGTGTGCAACCTAGGCAGTTTTTGTAATTGTAAGGATGAGATTGATAGTCTTGGTAGACCTGAAGGCCGGTTTTTTTATGAACACTCTCATTGTTATATCCATGAAAAGTGTACCAATTGTCATGGAGATAGGGAAGGAAATGCGGAGAGGGAGAGTAGTATAGGAGAAAGATACAGGTTCGTAGGAGATAATAGGGAGCTAGGGATCTGTTATAGCGGAGATGCAGGAGGAGGAAGATTAAGTAAATCGTTAGACCTGTTACGGTTTTTTATCTTTGGGGCTAAAGGCCGAGGACCTGGGATAGATTCTTCTTCTCCTCTTTCATCAACTCCAGTTGTACCTACTTCCTCTAATTCATCAAATCCAATTGTGCCGACTTCTTCTCCTACTCCATCAGGTCCAATTGTACCCACTAATCCCTCTCCTACTCCATCAGGTCCAATTGCACCCAGTAATCCTCCTTCTCAACCGACAACAACAATAACTACAATAAGTACAACAACTACAACAACTACAACAACAACTACTACTATTACCACCATCCCTGGTCGTGAAAGCCCCTGCTGTAAGGATGGGCACTATAAGCATATGAATTCATCTCTACCACTTACTTCATCTCAACCAACGGATCCAGATCAACCTCAACAGCAGTTAGATAAAATTACCTGTCTCGATTGCCACGACCCCCATGGAACTGGAACTAACCAAAAGGTTGGTTTTTTATTAAGAGATAATGATGACCCAAGGAAGGTAATTATCAATCTTTCCCCTGATCAAATTAATACTACTAAAGGCTATACCTCTAGTGATAATAGTGATAGTGAAGATCTTGCAAAGCTATTAATAGAAAATGACAATGAAGGTAATAATGATAAGGAAGGAAAATATGAGGGAATAGGCATCTGCAATTCAATTAGAAGTTGTTATAGCCCGAATACAAAATGTCATGTAACATATAAACATGATAATAATAGTGGAGGAGATAATAATAACGAAACCCAGGGTGCAGGCACTGCTGGGGAGGATGGAGGAAAAGATAATGATAGATGTTGTATTCCCGGTGGGGGTGGTAACAAACCTGTAAAACCAACTATATATTGTGCCACAATTCAATGTCATCCCGATAATACTGTTCAACCTCTTTCTCCTGAGGATTGCAAGGCATGTAGTAATGATCCTCTTCAACCTACTACCTCTACTACCCCAACTACCACATCTCCAGGTTCTTCTACTTCAACAATAGGAAACAATCTAAGAGGGAAAGCACCTGGAATAACACCATAAGAAAATGAGATATAAATATTTAGCTATCTTTTTTATTACTATAGTTTTTTCTTTAGGAATTACCACTACTGGTCAGGCTGTTTCAGCAAGGGCAGGTGATGGTGAGATATATTTGTCGTGGGGACGGCCATCAGAAAATGCGGATGGAACTCCATGTGAGGAAGAAAATTTTAGAGGATTTAAGATATATCGCAGCGAAGTTAAAGGTGCTGAGTGTTCTGCCTGGAAGGATTCTGATTGGAAATTAATTAATCAAGGTAAGAAGTTAATTAATCAAAACAATAGGTTTATTACTAAATTATTTTATAGAGATAGAGATGAACTCTTAACTAATAATCATACTTATTATTATAGAATTGTAGGTGTTAACGGATACTTGGTAGGTGATGGTAAAGAAAAATATGAAAAGTATTATGAGGCTGATTTATGCATTCAGAAAGAAGTCTCAGCAACCTCACATTTTATTGGCCCAACCGAACTAAAGGCATTAGGAGGATATAGAAAAATTGTCTTATCCTGGAAGCGGCACGAGGGGAGGACTAAGGTTAAACAATATAACGTATATAAAACTAAGATACAAGGTAATTATACCTTCGATATAAAAGATCGTCTGGCAACAGTAGAGCCAATTTATGAGAATTATGAGGGGTATGAGAAATATGAGATTAAAAAGTTAGAGATAAATAGTGGAACAAAAAGTAAAGCCACTTATGATCGCAGGACAAAGAGGATATCTTTTACCGATTATGAAGACTATAGTAATATTGGGTGCTACTATATCATAGAGAATGTGGCTGAAGATGGTAAAATCGCCCGTTCAATTGAGGTTTATGCCAATCCACTCTCTGCACTCCCTTCGGGTATATCTCCTAAGGATGGTTCTGTCCCACCTAAACTATATGACTTAAAATATGCAAATCCAACACCAAAATGTAGGTTTAACTCAAAAGACCAGGTTGTTGAGATAAATTGGCAAAGAATTGAAGGCTGTGGTGGATATAATATCTATAGAAGAAAAGGTGGATTAGGAGATAGTCGATTTGAGAAACTCACATCTCAAATTATCAGCTCCGAAGATCAAATAGAATTGAAAGATCTGATAGGAGATGATAACTTAAACAAAACATTGTTTTATAAGATAGCTGTCCTTAACTCTTCAGGTGAAGAGGTAGCTTATTCAGGTGAGGCTCAGGTATTTACAGGTAATACCATTTCTAAGATAGACATCTACCCAGATTTAAAAGGAAGGGCAAGGAGGCAAGGGGAAAGGATTATTATCTCTTTATCTGGAGAGGCAGGTGCACAGGCCAGCTTTCAGATAATAAAAAAGGATCAACATGAGAATCCTATCTTTGCGACAGATCGTATACCCATTGAAGAGGAGGAAGAGAAACCAGGGATCTATAGTGGGACTTATTCAATCAGCCAGGAGGATTTAAAGATAGAGGTAGATGATGTAGTAGATGTTGAGGTTATTGGATATTTAGGTGTTAACAGTAAGATAGCCTCCCAAAAGCTTACATTTGATTTCAAAAAGCCATCTGCTGTGCAGAATTTTAAGGTAACTTCCAGTGAAAATGAACCATCTGTTAACCTTTCCTGGAAGCCCCCGAATGACAAGGACATAATAGGCTATAGGATATATCGCGGCTATAATCCAGAATCTGCTAAGGTAAGTGAACGAGGCATTAAAGAGTCATTAAAGAAGGAGCTAATTACCCGTCTTGGTCCTAAAAAATCAAGCTGTACTATCGATAAAGACCAAAGAGAATATCTTGATAATACAGTTGTAGCTGGGACAACCTATTTTTATCTTATCACTGCTGTTGATAAGGCAGAAAATGAATCAGGTGAGTTTAAGATTATTGGAGAGATAGCAGTAGCTGGTTGTATCGGCTCTGCCTACATCCAGGAGGTTAAAGAAGATACCTCAGGGGCAATAAAAAAGACAGGTGATAAAATCACAATAACCATGATAGGAGAACATGGTGAAGGAGAGGATAGTTTAAAGGCCACATTTAAGATAGCAGGGATTAAGACAGCAAATAATAGTGAGAAAGAGATCGAGATGAAGGAGCAAAATTATTTTAAAGAAGGGGGGAGGTATTTAGGAGAATATGTAGGTGAGTATATCATTCAGGAGAAGGACAAGGTTAAGGATGCAAAGATAACAGCCTTTTTGAAAGGGAAGATAATCTGTCAGAATAGTAAAGAGGCCAGTAGTCTTGTCAAGATTAACGTCCCCCATGAAGAGGTTGATCCGAGGATAATCTATATCAAACACAACATCAATTATGATAAAGTCGCAGGTTTTTCAGGGAAACTTGTTGAAGGGGATACCTTTAAGGTGGAGATGTTGGCAACCTCAGGTTGTACAGCGATGTTTAGTTTAGGATCAGATATTGTAAAGATAAAGATGAAGGAGGAAGAGAATAGTTGTAAGTATACCCTTAAACTTAAAGAAAAAGAGATCGAGAAGGACATCCCACTTTCGCTTTATAAGACTGAATATACAGTAAAGAGGGGTGATTATTGTTTAGGTGGTGAAGATGAAGAAGGAGAATCTCTGGTAGGATGCCTAATCAGTAAGGATGGTTGGGAAATTTGTATGAAACATGGTGAATATAAGGGGGTTGAGGATGTAAAATCAGAAACAGGAAATAATCCCGATGATCCGGGATGCCTGTCAAAGATTGGGGCATTTGAAACAGAGCTAACCCCAATTATTATTGACACCTCAGTAACTATCCTGGTTGGAGCCGATGACCCTGTCTTAAAGGTTAATGAAGTGATATTGGATAGAAATAATAATGTAATAGATGTAGGCAAGGATTCAAAGACAGAGATTACAGTTACAGTAAAAGATGTCAATGATAAGGAGAGAGAAGGACATAACATAGCCTTTACCCTTACCACTACAGATGAATATACAGGGGTGGTAGGTGGGGGTGAATTAGACAAGGAGATCGGGAAGATGACCATTGATTTTGATGATGATGTGACCGACTCTTTTGGTGAGACAAAGGCTACTTATACCGCCGGTTTTGCTGCAAAGACAGCGCTTATTATTGCCAAGGATTTGGAGACGGGAGATTGTGGGGTAGGTTATATTGCTACTTATAAAGAAAAAGATATAGGAATTAAACTAAGAGGATATAGTGTGGCCTCAGTGGGTGATTATACCATCGAGGTATTAAGTGTAGATCCCCCGTGGCTTACCGCTGATGGGAGAAGCCGGGCAAGGATTATCGCAGTTTTAAAGGATGATAAAGGAAATATTGTTGAGGGAGGGATACTATCTTTTACTTTGAGCCCGATTGATGGATTTATGAACGGTTCAGTTGACCCAGCAGAGGTAAGGACAGATAGTAGTGGAAAGGTCTATGGATATTATACAGCAGGAAAAAAGATCGGTACAGTGACCATAACTATTACCCATGAGTCAGGGGCTAATGTGACTGTGGAGATAAATTTAGAGAGTGATGCCCCAGCTAAGATTATCCCAATGGCAGATCCTTCAGAGATAGATGCAGATGGAAGGAGCAGATCGCAGATCAAGGTTAAGGTTACAGATATTAATGATAATCCGAATAAGGGGACAACTGTTGATTTTAACATTATTGGCTGTAAGAAGTTGGGTTGTCTACGTGACGGGTGCAGTGAAGGGGATATGGAGTGTTATTTAGCAGATACTAAATGTGAGTTGACAACAACTAGTTGCGGAAAGTTAGAGGGGGCAAGGGAACGAACAACAGATATCAATGGGGAGGCTGACATCAATTATATAGCCGGAACCACCCCTGATGCCATTGCCTACATCAGGGCAAAGGTCTCCTCTCGTCCGCCTACTCCTGATGAAGAGCTGAAGGCTAGGGGTACTATATTTATACCAAGAGTGTATGATGCTATTGAGATAGGTGATGAATTTACTATAGTAGAGTGGCTCAAAGAGGAGAGAGAAGATGTAGAAAAAGGGGAACACCTGGTTATTGTAAAGGCAGAAAATGACACGGAATATACAATTAAATCCCCAGTTAAAGGCAGGCTTTTCAGAAAGATCAAGATAGAACATGAGACTGTTAATTTTGGTGAGACGATTGGATTAATTATGATAGAGGAATAAGAGTACAGAATATTTTTTCTAAAAAGTATAAATGAATGCGCCCACAAAACGAAATTTTCACCTGCCTTATTTGTTAGTTAAAACTAGTACGTTAAGGCACAAAGTTTTAACAGAGAACTTATCACTGTTGAGTAAAGTCATAGTATTTATACCCACGGTTTAATATCTGCAAACATCGTGCCATTAATTTTTAGCCTAAATTAATTATAGACATCTTTCCAAAATAAATGCTGTATTCTCTAGGTATCTAGGGGCAAAAGAAGACAAAAATTTTGCTGGAGTGAGTTATTTAGTAGGCTTTTTGTCAATTTTCTTAGCAC
>JAZDLJ010000336.1:0-2374 GCA_043802115.1 bacterium
GCCCTCAGGCCACTTTTAGCTATAGCCATTGTATGACTTCCACAAACCTCCATCAAAGTGATCTGCCTTGATAAAATTATTTTCTCTAGCGCCTTAATTAATTGCTCTGCTTGATGTGGATCTCTAAATTCATTAAGATAATTCATTACAGACCTGACTCATTAATTTTAAAGTTTCAATAGCCTCATCCTTATCAAGCTTTTGGATAGCAAAACCAGCATGAATAATTACATAGTTACCAATAGTAATATCCTCTACTAAATCCAGCAGGACCTCCTTTATTACCCCTCCTACACTTATTTGGGCAATTTGTCCGTTAACCTCTAAAACTTCCCCAGGAATACCTATACACATAATATTTTCACCTCAACTTTTCATCCGCTCAACTTCTTATTTTTCTTGTCCCTGCAATCACAGCCTGTCCCAATGCAATTCCACCATCACCTCTTAGAATTTTATTACCTACATACACAGAAAATCCTTGTCCAGTTAATATGTCATCAATCTTACTTAAGAGATAACTATTATAAAAGACTCCTCCACTTAAGACAACCTTTTTTATTCTTTCTCTGCCCATAATCTTTAAGGCAATGTCCTGGACAAAATGGGCAATCGTATTGTGAAAGATAAGGGCTATCTGAAAGATATCTTTTCCTTCCAGAAGGTCACTGACTATACCTCTAACAGTAGGTCTAAGATCAATAATCCAAGGATCATGGTTTAAATCTATTTTCCATAGGTAAGTATAGTTTGGATCATTATTAACTATTTTTATTTTTTCTTCAAGCTCAATTGCAGCCTGTCCTTCAAATTCAATCCTGTCTCTTATTCTCAATAATGATGAAACTGCATCAAAAAAGCGGCCAATACTTGAGGTTAAAGGGACATTAAGACCTTTTTTTAGTAACTGGATAATGCGCTCGAGTTGAACCTTTGGGATGTCTTTAATAAATTGGATCTTCAGATCAAATAATTCATCACCAAAGGTAGAATAGAGGTATGAAATAGCCATCCGATAAGGCTCTCTTATGGCCATAGCTCCACCAGGCATTGGCAGATAGACTAAATGAGCCTTTCTGATATAGCCTGATAGATCAGCTATAAAAAATTCGCCTCCCCAAAGACAACCATCCTCTCCATAGCCTGTACCATCAAAAGCTATACCAATAACTTTTTCATCTAATTTATGTTCTACCATACAACTGACAATATGGGCATGATGATGTTGAATCCCAATAAGTTCAGCTCCATTTTGATTTAAAGCATATTTTGTACTTAGATATTCTGGATGTTGATCATAGGCAATAAGCTCAGGTTTAACATTTAGATCTGACTTTAGCTTTAAAATAGTATCTTCGAACTTGGTATAATTATCAAATTGTTCAAGGTCTCCTAGATCATTACTTAAAAAGGCTGTCTTTTCTTTTACAAGGCAGACCCTATTTTTTTGCTGTGGACCACAGGCGAGGATTGGTGGGAAGTAGTAAGATAACGGGATAGGAATATAAGGATTATTGGTCACAAATTTAAGGAATCCATTCAGTTATCAGAAAAAATTAAAAAAAATTATAGTAAACATTCAATAAAAACCTTGGGAAATCTTTAACTTATGGTTTTACAATAACCCAATCTAAAAAATAATGAACCACAAAGAACACAAAGAGGAAAATAAATAATAGATATCTTTCCAAAATAATCTTGCAGATGAGAAGACAAAATTTTTTGCTTCGTTCCTTAGAGTAGTCTTTTTGAATTTTCTAAGCTTGCTTCCCTAAATTGCCTAACTCGCTTCGCTCAAACAGAGGCAATTTTACGGGAAGCTGCGCTAAGAAAATTTACAAAAAGCCTACTAATAACTCACTACAGCAAATTTTTTGTCTTCTTTTGCCTCTCGATACTTAGAGAATATGGTATTTATTTTGGAAAGATGTCTAATAAAAAATAAAAAATTCTTCGACCTGTACGATTAGATTATCGCGCTTTTCGGGCACGACTTTTTTTGCTCCGAAGGAGCTGCTCATATTCTGCCCCAAAGGGGCGTTTCATACTAGCCCAGGGTTACGCTCGTAGAGTTCGCTGGCGCTCACTCGACTCGCTTACCCAGGGCTAGTATAAAATGCCCTTTCAGGGCTGTTTATGAATTGCCCCTTTGGGGCAAATAAAAATTGCCGAGAACCTAACTTGATTGCATAGGAAAATGCTTTTTTAAAATGCGGTTTTGCAGGTAGTCTTTATAAATCTTACCCACCCCTAACCCCTCCAAGGAGGGGAATAAAGGTGATATCCAAAAAATTCCCCTCCTTGGAGGGGGTCGGGGTGGGTAAGATTTATAAAGTCTACCTGCAAAACCGCATTTTAACAAAGCATGTGCCTA
>JAZDLJ010000402.1:0-11882 GCA_043802115.1 bacterium
TTAAAAAAAGTTTCAATAATGTTAATAACACAACTGACTTTATAAACCTACTATAATTGTAAGCCTTTATAAAAAAAACACTCACAAGAATAAAAAAAATAGGTTGAACCTTGGATAAATGAGAATAATTCGGTCGATGAAAAAAATAAGGGAGTAATAAAATACCAATAAGCCAAATCATAAAAATTGGAGTCAAAACCTTTACAGGATTATTTTGGATATTATAAACAAAATATAAACCCATAAAAAAATAGCCGAGAACTATTAAATAAAATTGTTGATTGAATAGTTCTTGATGGATCTCTATCTTATTATCTTTTAAATTATTACACAGTTTATCTAGGACATTCAGCCTCGGATAAGGCAAAGACAATCTTTTACTTCCCAGCCCCATTTTTGAGCCATACAAAAAATCTTTAATACATTTTAGTAGGCTTCCCTTCTTTAATCTCATATAGACATCTTGAATTATTATCCCAAGCATTAGTGTAATTAGTACCCAGATAATATCTTTAGGGTTTTTATATAAAACAGAGATCACTAATCCAAACAATAAAATAAAAAAGATATCAAGCGAAAAGAGGAGAAGTAAGCTTATCATAAGCGAATTAAGGACAATTAAAGTATGAAATCCCTTTTCTTGGTAAAAAATATTAATGAAAACAAATAACAGAATTACTATTAATCTATCGGCAAAATGGCCAAAAATTATTACATATGGCTCACACTCTATTCTATTATCAGGGAATAAACTAAAGAGGGTTAAAAATACGGGGATAAAAGCTATTTTGGTACTGTTAGTAAGATAGTATGTAACTATATATATCAGCACTTGGCAGGTACTAATAATTGTGATCCAATAAAGACGGGCACTCGCCCAGGAAACACCATTAAATCTTAAAAAAACTGAGAGGCAAAAATCTCTAAAGGGTTGACAAGAAGAAAAACCAGAAGATTTTTTTTCCCCTTTTAATAAATTAACTGCATTTACTATATAAAAACTCTCATCATGGGGGTAAAGATCATAGCTTTTTAGTATCAAACACAATAAATAAAAATTCCCAACAAATACCAAAAAAAAACAGGCTATTAGATTAATCATTTATTATAAATTTTTGGATCCTATTATTTGATCGATCGACTACCCACAAAAAATTATCTATTATCAGACAACTTGTTGGTCTATAAAATTCTCCAGGAGACCGTCCTAATTTACCAATAACAGAAATGACTTGTCTATTCTCTATTACTTGGATTCTCTGATTATGCATATCACTTATATATAATCTTCTCTTACTATCCATTATAACATTAACTGGTAGATCAAATTCTCCAATGTCCGTTCCTTTTTTCCCAAAAGAATCCACATACTCTCCTGATGTTGTATAGAACTGAATATTATTATTTATTATATCAGTTACTATTACTATCCCCTCCTGATCATCGATATATAGACCACAAAACCCTCCTCCCTCCCTTCCAAAGGACTTAACAAATCTACCTTCATAATCTAACTGCTGAATCCTATGGTTTTGAAAATCTGTTATATAAATATACTTTTTTTTGTCAAAAACAATCCTTCCAGGCATATTGAATTCACCTGGATTATTTCCATAACTTCCAATAGACCTTATAAATTCACCTTGGGAAGAAAACAACTGTATTCGATGATTAAAGGTATCACATACATAGATCTTTCCTTCATCATCTATAGTTATACCTGTTGGATTTTTAAACAAGCAAGGCCTGCTCCCATAGCCTCCAAAACTAAAAATAAAGCCTCCCTCAGGGCTAAATTTTTGGACCCGATGACTATGGTATTCTGTGATTAAAAAGTTTTTTTTGTTATCACAGGCAATATGATAAGGACCATTGAAACATCCTTCTTTGTTACCCTTACATCCAAACATAAAATCAAATTGAAAAAAATTATCAGATTTTGGTGAGGGTTGTAATTGCCTAATTAATGGGAGAATACATAGCAAAAGTGTAAGTTCAAAACAGTTCTCCCACAACAAAAACTTTTTTTTCTCTATATCTATAACATTATTTGGGGCAGTTGACTCATTTCCTTTTAAAATAGAATTATGTTGATTTATTTCTCGAATTAATTGAGTTCGCATCTTCTCTTTTTCTGTTAACTCAAGTTCTAACCTCTCTATTAGCTCTACTAACATTGTTAACCCTTCAACATTATTAATTCCTTTAATAAAATGAAAAATCTCTATTATATTACTCCAGAGGTAGATTCTAACTGACTCCCGTTTAATTTGGCAATTAAAAGATTGTATACCTATATCTCTTTGAACTAATAATCTTTGCCTTGTTTCCGTTACTGACAATTTTTCTAATATTCCATTCAATTCAATAAGCTTGATAGTCTCCTTTTGGAGTAAATCAAACATTTTATTTTTGGTACTAATATACTCATCTATAAACTTTTTAAGGGTGGATATATTCTGATGGCTATCAATATCTTGAAAAACAGTGGCTTTATATTGCCTTAGTCCTGCTAACTGAGAGTACCAGTTAAATATTTCTCTTCCTATCTCGTTAATATCTTGATAGGTCTCAATACTCCCGTTTTCTAAGATTTCCTTTTTTACTTTATTTAATTTATTTAATAAACCAGCTTCTTGATCTAAAGAAATGCTATTCTGATAACATTTTTTATTTTTAATAAGATATAACAAACTTACAAGATTATTATCTAGCCACTCAACAAATTCCAGATCATCATATTCATTAAATATTATCTCACCAACACAAGCTCCCAACACCCGTTCAAGTTTATCAATAAAATCCCTTGTTTCTTCAGTACCTTTTCTCAATGAATTAACAAGTTCATAGATGCATTCCAAATACTTCAAAATGATAGGTTCGAACTGATTTATTATCCTATTATAAAAAGCAAGCTGCTTGTGATACAAAGAGATTATATTGTACTGTTTTATTCCTTTTCTCTCAGATTGATTAACTCTAGTAAGGTTTACTGAATTTATGAAAACAGACTGCTTTTCGTTATAAAAACTGACAAAAAATTCGCTTAATATTGCAAAAGCCCTTATAATTCCCTTTATCTCTGATTCACCACAATCCTTTTGAGGAGTTAAATGTAAATAGCCTTCTTTTAATTTTATGGATAACCTCGTTATTACATCTAAATAAAATCTATTTTCAGTCTCTAAGATATGGATTTGCTTCTCAAGCTTTATTAACTCCTGGTCATTTTTTGTATTTTCCTTGAGTACTCTTAAATCCCTTTCGTACTCCAAGTCAGCGAGGCACTCAATACCTTTTAAAACCCTTTCTTTCAAATTAATTAATTGCTCTTTTATAAAAATAATCTGCTCAAAAAAGATTAATTCATCTGATTGATTCTGATTTAAATTATCAAAAATAAGAGGATTATAATCTTTAGCTACTGAGCTATATACCTTATTATTTAATATCTTTTCTTTACAAGAAATCTCCTCCCTCTTTATTAGTCCCCTCTGTTTAACAAGGTCAACACCCTTTTTAATTTGTTCTTTATATTCAACAAGATAAACTTTTTGGTTAATTGAGTCCCCAATAAAAACCTTATTTTTAAAGGTAGCAATACATGAAGGGAATATCACTTTTTCAAATAAAGTTAAATCAAGCTTCTTTATTAATATAGTCTGATCATTGTTTAATTTATATAAATAAATAGATCTATCATTGCCAAGAATTATTACTAAAGAGGATGTTAGATTAATATCTAACGGCAGGATATGATCTGGTAGACAAAAGCTGTGTAGTATTTTCCCATCTGGCTTAATTTTTTGAACTACTTGTGTCCCTTTGCCTATTACCCAAATATTATTATCTTCACCAATTACTATCTTATTAGGAAATTCCAGGAGAAGATCGTTTAGTGTGTTATTTAACTGTAAACTTTGTTTAACTACATCTTCTGCTGGCACACCTCTTTTTCCAAGACTATATATAAATCTACCTTCTGAATTAAAAACTTTAATAGAATGATTGCCTTGATCAGAAATAAATATCTGACCATTTTTATCAACAGCAAGACTAGAGGGAGTATTAAATTCTCCTTCTCTAGTTCCAAAAAGACCAAAAGATAGCCTATAAAAAAAATCTTTATCTAAGACATGAACACAGTGATGTGAGCAATCCGTAATATAAACTCTTTCATTACATAACACCAAACATGCAGGACAAAAGGATGAAAAACCTTTAATCTGAATTTCAATTTTACTTAAATTATCTTCCTCAAGGGCATAATTAAAAATTTTTTTATCTAACTTATCTACTATTAAAAGCGTATTGTCCGATTTAGGATATATAAATGCAGGTGAGATATGAGGGTTACAATTATATCTGGGAAGCACTTGTTGAAAGGTTAACTTTACAATCTCATCCATTAACCACCACCCTCACCTTATCCACACGATTCCCATCCATACTCTTTATCTCAAACTTTAATCCCCGCCATTCAAAAAAATCCCCCTCTGATGGAATTCGTCCCATCTCGTTCATTATAAAACCACCGACTGTTTGATAATAATCCTTCTCCTCTTCATCAGGCCAATTGTGGATATCAAATATCTCCTTAAATCTATCAATAATAAGCATCCCCTCTAACAACCATGAGCCATCTTCTTCTTGAATTGCCTGGGGTTCAATCAACTTACCCTCCTCTGCTATTTCTCCAACAATTGCCTCCAATATATCTTTAACTGTTACTAACCCTTCAAAGCCACCATATTCATCTACTACAAAACCAAAATGAACACCAGTTTTTTTAAATAATTCCAAGACATTTAAGGCAAGTGTACTTTCAGGGATATATGAAGGTTTTTTAAGTAATCTTCTCAGATTAATCGGTTTATTTGGATTAGTTGTAAACTCAGACAAGAGGTCCTTAACAGAAACCGCACCAAGGACATTATCAAGATTTTCATCACAGACAGGAAAATGAGAAGAGGTAGAGGAAGAAATTTTAAGCCAATTTTCTTCTAAAGGATCATTTATATTAAGCCAGACAACCTCTTTCCTTGGGGTCATAAAGACTTCAATCCTAAGACTTCCTAAACGAAAAACACCTGCTACCATTTCCTGTTCAATCTTCTCAAATTCACCTAATTGAGCACCTTGAGAAATAAGTAATTTTATATCTTCTTCAGTAATAAACGGTTCCTTAACCTTACGACTGCCAAGTAAAAATAAAATTATATCAGTTGGTGCGCTTGCTAACCAAACAAACGGGGAAGTAATTATTGATAAATTAGAGAGAGGAATAGCTAATATTGAGGCTATCTTTTCAGAATAATTTAAAGCTAATCTTTTGGGGACTAATTCACCAAGTATCAAGGTGAGGTAAGTAATTGCTATTACGACAATGGCTAATGCCAGTCCCCTACTATGAGGAGCAATGAATGTGATTTGGTTTAGATACTCAGCAATTCTCTCTGTAATTGTAGCTCCACCAAAGGCACCCGCTAATATACCAATTAATGTGATACCAACCTGGATAGTTGATAAAAATCGGTTAGGGGCATTAGCTAATTTTAAAGCAGCACGTGCACCTGAGTCTCCTCTTTGAGCCTTCTGTTGAAGGCGCACCTTATTGGCAGATACTATAGCAAACTCAGCCATTGAAAATATGCCATTGGCCATGATAAGAAGTAGGATGACTAGTATTTCTCCAAACATGCTTACACCACTTGTATACTACTCCACAAGTTAAGTTTTTCCAAGATAAGGCAGGTTGGTTTTGTAACTAACTGTTAAGGCACAAAGTGGCAAAGGCACAGAGGCACAAAGGAAAAAAAACAAAAAATCTTAAAAAACTTTGTGCCTCAGTGCCTAACATACTGGTTTAATTAACACAATCACTAAGAAAAACCTAACTTGGAGTAGTTTAATTGCTTGAACCAATTGGTTCAAGGAAATCAGATTTTTTCTTGGTCATCTGATCATACTTATAACTTCCGATAACATAAATCCACTGAGAATATTCTTCATTTGCCACTCGAACCTCTTCTTTAAGTTCTGTTTCTGACTTTACAGGAGACACATCTTTAGCTTTCTTTTCTGTAACAGTTTTCTCATCTTCTTGTCTTCTTGTTTTCTCGACTTCTGTCTTTTCTTCAGGTAGATATTCTGCCGATACCTTAGCATAACATTTATCTTCTTTTTTAAATAAATTTATATTATACATAATCCCTTCAAAAAGAGAGACAGTAAAAGACTGATCAAACTTCATATCCTTTACTTCTTCGCTAGTTACTGGCACTACATCTGTTATAGAAAACGAATTCAATACCCCTGCTAATTTTTTTACTTCAGCATCTTTAACTTTTTTCTTTGCTGGAATATTAACATTAACTAGTTTTAAGACATCTTTTTTATCCTGTCGCTGAACGATAACCTTTCTTGGCTTTTTGGGAGCTTTTAGATTAGTTATCACAACCTTCTGAACTTGAGCCTCATTAATATCAAGTATCTCTTTTTTTATCCAATTCTCTGGGATAGCATCACATTGTATATTTTCAGTAATTATATAGACCTGATCCGAATCAGGGACACGAACATACTGACCTATGGCGGATCTATAATTTGGACTCTCACTATTCCCTTTACGTTTATCACCAAAAATAAGTTGGGCAAGATTTGTCCCATCTCCTTTTTTAAAACTAACTAAAATAGAACCTGGATTTTCCTTGGTTGGCGCTTCAACCTTTAATCTCTTAAAATATTTTTTATTCTTTGTACCTTTTTGCGAGGATCGTAAAGAAATTAATTGAACTATTAATTTCTTTAACTTAGAAAAATCTGCATAATATCCTGATGCCTCTTCTACTATCCATGAATTGTCCTTCTTCTTAATATTTACAGATTTATCTCCATTTGTTATAACTACCTGTCCAATCTCTTCTATATTTACATTTGAAAAAAAAGAGTTAATTGATTGGCCATCAGTAATTGGAGTATCTACTTTTTTTATTACAACTAAGAGTATAACAACTAAAATAACTACAGATGCTAAAAGGAAAAATAAATTTTTTAGTTTCATAATGACCTCCTTGTCTTTATAACTAACATTGCTAAAACCACTACTAATATAATAAAAGGAACTAAAAAAGTATTTAAAATGAACAAATTATTTCCAAGGCGTTCTTTATCCTGCCGAAGATTATTCCTTACTTCACGTAACTTTCTTTTTGAATCTCTTTGTTTTTCACGAAATTTTTTAATCTCGTTGGTCATGGCTTGACTTAATACAGTATGCTTCTTATCCCCTTCTTGTGGCTGTTGTAATTCTCGAAGATTTTTGTTAATCTCTTCCACCTCTTTCTTTAAGCGTTTTTCGTCATCCATCCATTGTTCTTCAGCCTTCTTTTCAATCTCAGCTACCTTTGTAAATGGCCGAGAAAATTTACCCCTCGACCTAATATTGATGAGGTCTTCAGAGCCTGTAAGATTTTCCACTGCATTAAAAAGGAAGTTAAGATTATCATTTCTTAAGTTAACAATATTCATACCTAAAAAATTCTGGACAATAGCGGCATATCGATCATTTAGAAAATCAGTATCTGCAACAACGATAATTGTATTCTTATTACTACATTTACTAATATGTTCTTTATTGCTATCCTCACTACCAACATCTTCTTGTCTTCTTGTCTTCTCGTCTTCTTTCTTTTCATCTTCTTTCTTTTCAGGACGTCCATGAGGAAAGGCGCTGGTAAATATCCCAGAAACCTTGGCAGCTAGTATAATCTCTTCACTACCTTTAACATAGTCATCTAAAAGTTGTTGAGGATGGCTATACGACATCTTCATCATCTCAATTTTTGAGGCTTCCTTAGAAGTATTTAACAAAGACATAACCTCTATTCCCTCTTTTTTTAGATCCACTATCTGACCAGGACAAGGGATTAAAAGTGATTCTAACTTTCCAGTAATAACATCTTTCTTATTTATATAATTATCCATCAAGGATAACCAGACAACATACTCTACTGGTTTGCCCATGCCAGTGTTTACCTTAGTCGCTTGTTTAATGTCTGCAACAATATCATTAGTTGGCACCTCGACTCCCCAATTTTTAAATAAATAATTTAGCTCAGAACCATGACTTGCCCCAAAGCCTGCATAAGGATTATTCGGGTTTTGTTGTCTTTCGTCATCTTTTTCAATCTGGCTAAAGGGGTCAACGAAAAAGATAGCCCTTTTTCCTTTCATTATATGTTGATCAATTGCAAATTGCGTCTCTTCATTTAATTCTTTTGGATGAATAACCAATAAGAGATCTATATCATCTGCAATCTTTTTAGTTGAGGTCTCTATCTCTCTTACTGAATATGATTTCTTCAATTCTTTAATAAAAACCCAGGCATTATCTTCTTGTTTACCCATATAAGGATTTGGAGGCATATTATCTCCAAAAACCTTTAAGGAGGAGATGATTCCTATAACCTTTTTTGAGGGGTTGCCAATATCATAGACAATCTTTGTAATATCATATTCTAAAAATTCTTCTCTGCTTGGATTAAAATACGGGATTGTTTTTTCATCTCCCAGACCATTAGTAACTACTAACCCTAAATACACCTGCTCCCCATTGGATATGCTAATGGGTTGTAACCCATAATTTTGGGCCCACTCTTCCTCTTCTGTATCTGGTCGTGGATCATAGAACTCCAGGTTAATATTACCTTTCCCATATCTTTTATATTCATGGAGCAATTCATCAATCCTCTCCGCGTATACCTTCAATCCCGGTTCGGAGGCTGCATCAGTTTTACTATAATAGCATTTCAAGGTAATAGGGTCATTACACCCCTTTAAAATCTTTTTAGTCCCTTCAGAAAGGGTATAAAGTCTTTCTTCTGTAAGGTCTAGTATCGCATTTTTAAATATAAGATTTGATAATAGATTTACCATAAAAAAAATGACCACAACCAAAACTAAACCAGAGACAGACAATATTGCTTTATGTTTCATTTTATTTTTCTCTCCTCTCTTTTCCAATCAGTTGAAGACAGCTTTTTTATCTTCAGATGATTGGATATGCATTTGTTTTTTTTAATTAATTAGTCATTCCTTATTTTCCCCATTTTTTTAATAGGTTACGCACCTCTTCTTCACAATACGATTTTTTTTTACCTTCAGCCTATTCACCTAATTTTATCCCAGTTACATGGCCTTTCGGTTATCAATCAATACTATTCCAGCATAAAGGAATGCACCAATAAAGGTCAGAAAAAAGATTATATCTTTTAAATCTAATACCCCTCTTTGAATCGATTCAAAATGAGTTAAAAAACTAAATTTAGCAGTTCCTTCAAGTAGCCAGATTGGAAAATAGTTACTTAAAAAATCTAAAACAGGTCTGAATCCTATTGAAATAAATAAGAAAGCACCTACTATTGTAAGAATAAAGGCAATAACTTGATCTTTGGTTAAGGTAGATACACAACATCCAAGGGCTAAGAATGCACCTGCCATAAGAAAACTTCCAATAAAACCTGCAAGAATAACCCCTCCATCTGGATTACCAAGATAGGCTACGGTTATAATAAAGGAAAAGGTTAAACCTAAACCTATTCCAATAAAGGCCCAGGCTGCTAAAAATTTACCAATAACAGCTTCCCACAAGGAAACTGGTAAGGTTAAGAGTAGTTCTATAGTTCCACTTCCCCTCTCTTCGGCCCATAACCTCATCGAAATAGCCGGCACAAGTAAAAGATATAACCATGGATGCCAGAAAAAAAATGGTCTCAAATCCGCCTGTCCTATTTCATAAAACCCACTAAATTTAAAGGTAAAAAGCCCGGTCAACATTAGAAAAATAATCAAAAAAACAGGGGCTATTGGTGTAGAAAAATAACCTCTTAACTCACGTTTAAATATAGCTACTGTATTTTTCATGACATCATCCTCCAACGATGTTTTTAAATTGTTTTATACCGCGAACGGCTAGGAATATAACTTTTGAATAAATAATACGACCTTTATTTTGCAGGGACAACCCCTATGAACTTATCCCAAAATTCAAAAAAACTGAATTTAGGATAAGTTCATAGGGTAATTTCTCTAAATGTTTGATTAATATCGCCTGTATTCATTGTTAACTCTTCAACCTTCCATTTTCTCTCATACGCCAGATGAGCAATGTCTGGAATTATCCTCTTTCCCCCTATTGGAATTACTTCATACTTTACCTCATCATCATCCGTTGAGATAATCTTTACAGATTTTACATCCCTAGCCTGTTCAAGTATCTTTAAATAGTCTTTTTCTTCTTTTGTCTTTATAGTAATATAAATAGTACCATAACCTTTTGATTTTTTTGCTAACTCGTCAGGTCTCTCATCAGACACTATCTTCCCTTTTGCGATTATTATAGCCCTTGTACAGATAGCCTCAACTTCCTCTAATATATGAGTTGAGATAATAATACATTTATTTTTTGCCATCTCTTTTATCAAATTTCTTACTTCATATTTTTGGTTAGGATCAAGACCGTCTGTCGGCTCGTCAAGGATTAAAATCTCAGGGTCATGAAGGAGGGTTTGGGCTAAGGCCACTCGTCTTCGATACCCTTTTGAGAGGGTTCTTATCTCCTGTCTTAGAACTTTATCTATAGCAGTAATCCCTGCTACTTTTCTTATTCTTTCGGGAAGTTCTTCTTTTTCAATACCTCTTACTTCACCAATAAATCTTAAAAAGCTTCCCACTTGCATTTCATTATATAGAGGGGCATTCTCAGATAAATAGCCAATCCTTTTTCTTATCTCTTTACTGTGTTCCTCTACATCCAATCCACTTACCCAGGCTTTACCAAATGTTGGAGATAAAAAACCAGTGAGCATCTTCATTGTAGTTGTCTTACCAGCCCCATTTGGGCCAAGGAATCCAAGCACCTCTCCTTTAGCAACTTCAAAGGAAATACAATCTACAGCTTTTATTTGACCAAAATATTTTCCAAGTTTATCTACCTTAATAAGGGCATCCATCTCTAATCTCTCCTTTACATCTGGAGTCCAGATGTTTGAAATTGAAATATTAATTTGTTTGACACTTGCTCATTAATTTTTTCGGTATTCTTAATTCGTTTTCAGGATAAAAATTTTATCTCAAGATTAAAAAAAAATCCACATATTTTTTTAATTAAAATAGACATCTATTATTAAAATTACCCTTAAAAGCGATAAATCCCAGGGGGTTGGGGACAGCGTCCCCATCTTAAATAATAAGAGTGTAAACCACCTTATTTTTTATTCAAAAGTGGTCTAGTCTTTGGGGAATAGTATAAATTTGCTAAAGAGCATTATCTGGGTTCAATATTTTTTTTTAATTTTAAATGTCTGGCAGACTATTCCCGAGCTCTCTTGTACCAAATACATTGGATATTTACTAGTTTTAAAGTTCATCGCCCTACACCCATATGGGAATCTCTTATCCCAGGTGATAAAAAAATATTCACACTTATGGCAATTAATATTATGGTTCTCCATTAGGCAGTCTTCTCTTAATAATAAATAGATTATCTTTTAAACAATATAACCTAACAAACATAAGTGGCATGAAGTTCTTTTTTGGTCACAAATTGCAGAAGATCCATAAAAATAACTATACTACTCCAACTTAGGTTTTTCTAACTAATTGTATTAATTAAATATAGTAGCATAAAGTAAAAAGTAGCAAAGGCACAGAGGAAAAACAAAAAAACCTTAAAAACTTTGCGACCTGTACGATTAGAATTCACAACTCACTATGTTAAGGATAGTCTTATCCTAAGAACCTTATTGATTTCCTGAAAGGAAATATCATACTAGCCCAGGGTAAGCGAAGCGCAACCCTGGGAGCAGTAAAAAAACAAATAG
>JAZDLJ010000368.1:0-8799 GCA_043802115.1 bacterium
TGCAACGCCACTAACGTTAAGGATGACTTGCCGAAAAGGACTGCGAAAGTTTTATCCACAGTCCATAAGTGCCATAAAGTTCTTTTTTGGTCATAAATTGCAGAAGAGGCAAATTTCCATATATAATCTACCTCCTCATAAAAAGTATCCGTTCAGACCCCTCACTTGTCATCTCGAACAAAGAGAGAGGTATTTTCTTGTAAAGTTAGTTAAATCAGCTAGTTAAGTTTTTGAGCTCCACTCGAAAGTGACAAAAAAGAAGGGGGGAGTGAACGATTACCATAAAAAGATTTAATGTTAATTGTTCAGT
This sequence comes from bacterium, assembly GCA_043802115.1. Classification (GTDB taxonomy): domain Bacteria; phylum SZUA-182; class SZUA-182; order JAZDLJ01; family JAZDLJ01; genus JAZDLJ01. The sequence continues at coordinate 311 of JAZDLJ010000368.1, forward strand.
AGATTATATCGTCAACTTTTTAGGGTTTATTTAACAAATTTTACAAATAATTAATTAATCCCATTTAACTACACCAGTGCCCCGGTTCACTATCAGAATTGCTGAAGTGGGAAAGGGTCAATGAATAATGGAATCAGGCAATTTACTTTTAAGCATAACTTTATATAAAATAAAGGAAAAAAGTAACCTCTGGAGCTGAGCAAAATGTTATAAATTTTTATGGTCGCTCACTTAAAAAGGCAAACTGAACTAGTACTGACAAGAAAAGGATAAAAAATGAAGATAGCGCAAGTAGCTCCACTCTACGAAAGTGTACCTCCACGCTGTTATGGTGGGACAGAAAGGGTAGTTTCATACTTAACAGAGGAATTAATTAGACAAGGCCATGAGGTTACCTTGTTTGCAAGCGGTGATTCTCAATCCAAGGCAAGGTTAATAACTTGTTCACCATGTGCTTTAAGATTGAAGAAAGCTTATGTTGATCACATAGCTTACCATATCTTGATGATAGATAAGGTTTTTAAATTTGTAAAGAATTTTGATGTTATTCATTCTCATATTGACTATATCCCTTTTCCATTGGCACGAAGAGGTCCAATCCCTTTTTTAACTACATTACATGGAAGACTAGATCTTCCAGAATTAATCGAGATATATAATGAATTTAGGGAAATGGCTATAGTTTCAATATCTAATGCCCAGCGTAGACCAGTCCCTTTTATAGATTGGCAAGAGACTGTTTATCATGGACTACCAGTAGATCTATATAAGGTTTATGAAGGAGAGGGAAAATATCTAGCCTTCTTAGGGAGGATTAGTCCCGAGAAAGGGGTAGATTTAGCTATAAAAATAGCCAAGAAGGTGGAGATGCCTCTAAAAATAGCTGCAAAGATTGATAAAACTGATGAAAAATATTTTGAATATGTTATAAAACCTCTACTCAATTCAAATCTTATTGAATTTATAGGAGAAGTTAATGAAAGAGAGAAAAATGAATTCTTGGGTAATGCTTATTGTTTGTTATTTCCGATAGATTGGCCAGAACCATTTGGTTTAGTTATAATTGAGGCTATGGCTTGTGGGACACCTGTAATTGCTCGTTGTTGTGGATCTGTTCCAGAGATAATGGTGGATGGTGTTACGGGATATATCTTCGAAACCGAAGAAGAAGCTGTAGAACAAATAAAAAAAGTATCTGCCATAGACAGGAAGAGATGCAGAGATGTCTTTGAGAAGAGATTCACAGTAGAAATGATGACAAATAAATATATCAATATTTATAAGAAATTGATCAATGGACATCTTTCCAAAATAATCTTGTAAGATGTCTAGTACTCCAACTTAGATTTTTCCAAGTGATTGTGTTAGTTCAAACCAACCTGCATTACCTCAGAAAAACCTAACTTGGAGTACTATACTTAAAAAAATGTTTTAGAAGTAACAATAATAAAAAAAAGCTTTACTTTTTGAATAAAAAAGAATAATAATGTAACAGTGTTCTACAACACTGTTTATTATTATGTACTTATAAATATATTAATTACATGGCGTTGTAGGGTTAATTAATAATATAAAAAAGGGAGGGGGTGATTGAATGAATAAATCTGATTTAGTATCTAGTATAGCTGAAGAGACCAATGTTAGTAAAAATGTTGCTGAAACTATGGTCAATTCTTTTACTTCAAAAGTTGCAGATGCCTTAAAAAAAGGAGAGAATGTAACCCTGGTAGGTTTTGGGACCTTTTCTGTAGCAGATAGACAGGCTAGAACCGGAAGAAATCCTCGAACTGGTGAACCAATGTCTATCCCAGCTAAAAAAGTGCCGAAGTTTAACGCTGGTAAAGGTCTAAAGGAAGCTATAGGTTAGTTTTGTATCCACTAGACATAAAGTAGCTTTACTTTAATGTCTAGTGGATGTTTTTTTATACTTACAGTGACCATAAAGTAGCATTTTTATTTTCGGACCACTGTAAGAATAATTTTTTAAAATTTATAAGGAAAATCAGCTATAGCTGATTTTCCTGTCCAGGTTAGCCTTATTTTTTTTCATTAATAAAAAAGTTGACTTGCCTATTTAAATATGTATACTATTTTGACTATAAATGTTTGTTGTTAGCCGATTTTTGTACGCTGCTAAAATAAAATATTAGCGAAAGAAATAGGATTAGTTAGTGCAAAGATAATCTTAAGAAACTCAAGAGAGCTTGAGTTAGAATCAGTTGAGGTGCAAAAAATCACAAAAATAATTATAGTACTCCAATTTTGGTTTTTTTGAGGTGGTGTAGATTCGTTTTTTAACTAACTGTTTAGGCACAAAGAAAAAAATAAATAAAAAAAACCTTTAAAACTTTGTGCCTTAAGCTATCAGTTTTAACTGATACAGTTACTTGGAAAAACTAAAGCTGGAGTAGTATATAGAAGACAGTGATACATGCAACTAAAAATAACAACTAAAACAAAACGATAATTCTAATTTGTTAAAAAGCAACAAATTAGAATTACCGTAAGGAGGAAAAATGGTAAGAGTAGGTATTAACGGTTTCGGAAGGATAGGAAGGTTGGTTTATAGGGCAGCTTACAAAGATAAAAATATCCAAATTGTTGCTATTAATGATCTTACAGATCCAAAAACTATCGCCCATCTTCTCAAATATGATTCTGTCCATGGTGCATTAGACGCTAATGTAGAAGTAAAAGAGAAGTCTATTATTGTAGATGGAAAAGAGGTTGATGTCTTAGCAGTAAAGTACCCATCCCAACTACCATGGAAAAATTATAATGTAGATATAGTTATAGAATCCACCGGGCTATTTTTAGATAGAGAAAATGCCTCAAAGCATCTTCAGGCTGGGGCAAAGAAGGTTATTATCACAGCGCCTGCCAAAAATCCAGATATTACAATTGTCCTTGGAGTTAATGAGGATAAATATGACCCTAATAAGGATAATATTATTTCGAATGCCTCTTGTACAACAAATTGTTTAGCGCCTGTTGTTAAGGTATTATTAGACAATTTTGGATTTCAGAGAGGTTTCATGACTACTACCCATGCCTACACAAACGACCAAAGGATATTAGATCTTCAGCATAAAGATCTTCGTAGAGCTAGAGCGGCAGCTATGTCTATGATTCCAACAACTACAGGGGCAGCTAAGGCTGTAGGGCTTGTCCTTCCTGAGTTAAAAGGTAAATTAGATGGTTTAGCAATAAGGGTTCCTGTACCAAATGTTTCCCTTGTGGACCTTGTCGCCACGCTTGAAAAAAGTGTTACTAAGGAAGATGTTAATAATGCACTAAAGACAGCGGCTTCAGGACAATTGAAGAATATTCTTCAATTCTGTGATGAGCCTCTTGTCTCAATAGATTTTAATAATAATCCACATTCTTCAATAGTAGATGGTTTAAGTACAAGTGTGGTAGAGGGTAACTTAGTAAAAGTCCTATCCTGGTATGATAACGAATGGGGCTACTCTAATAGGGTTAAGGATTTGGTTACATTTATAAGTGAGAAAAAGTAGCTTTTTTACTTTATCTCACTTATAAACTACTCCAAGTTAGGTTTTTCTGAGGTAATACAGTTTAGTTTTGTAACTAGCTGTTTAGGCACAAAGTAGCAAAGGTACAGAGGCACAAAGGGAAAAAATAAAAAAAACTTAAAAAGTTTGTGCCTTTGTGCCTTAAAAGTGGAGGAAGAAAAATGAGTAATAGCAAAGATCAAAAAAATGGTAATTCACAGCCATTACTTATAAAAAAGAAAGGTTACACTCCTACCTCGGCTCCTAAAAAACCAGTTCCCCCTAAAAATGGGGCATCTGGGACAGCGATAAAGAGTAGTAATAAGTAATCGTAACGTTAATTTAAAAAAACAGTTCAAACCAGGAGAAAATAAAAAAACTATTTTCTCCTGGTTTGAACTGTAAAAGGCGTACCTATGAGAAAATTATTTATTGATGAGATGAATTTTAAAGACAAACGTGTATTTGTAAGGGTTGATTTTAATGTCCCGTTAGATGAAAATCAAAATATTACTGATGATACTCGTATTAGGTCGGTACTTCCTACAATAAACCATATCCTGGATGAAGGAGGTATGGTTGTCCTAGCCTCCCATCTTGATAGGCCAAAAGGGAAACGCGATCCTAAGCTTAGTTTAGCTCCAGCAGCTAAAAGGCTTTCACGTTTATTAGATAAGGAAGTTGAGTTTTTAGATGATTGTATTGGGGATGAGGTTAAGAAGGCTGTCCAGAGTATGAAGCCAGGTGATGTCGTTTTATTAGAAAATTTAAGGTTTCATATAGGTGAGACTAAAAATGATGAAGAATTTGCCAGACAATTAGCAGAACTTGGGGATATATATGTAAATGATGCCTTTGCCACTGCTCATAGGGAGCATGCCTCTAATGTGGGTATAACCAAGTTCCTTCAACCTGCTGTAGCAGGTTATTTAATGAAAAAGGAGATTGACTATTTTGAAAGATCCATGGAAAACCCAATAAGACCATTTGTGGCTATACTTGGAGGGGCAAAGGTCTCGGGTAAGATCGGGGTAATAAAAAATCTAGAACAAAAGGTAGATAAGGTTATTATAGGTGGAGGGATGGTCTTTACTTTTCTTAAGGCCCTGGGTTATGAAGTAGGGAAATCCCTGGTAGAAGATGAGATGATAGATACTGCCATAGAGGTTATGAATATTGCCAAGGAAAGAGGGATAAAGTTTTATCTACCAGTTGATTGTGTGGTAGCTGACAAATTTGAGGCTCGTGCCCAGACTATGAGAGTACCTATTCAAGAGATACCATCGGATTGGTATGCCCTGGATATAGGTCCTGCCACAGTATCCCTTTTTGATGAGGCTATCAGGAATGCCAAGACTATTGTCTGGAATGGCCCAATGGGTGTGTTTGAAATGGATGCCTTTAGCAGAGGTACTTATGCCTTGGTTAATATGGTCGCTAATTCCTATGCCCTGACTATCGTAGGTGGTGGAGATACAGATGTAGCCGTACATAAAGCTGGTGAGTCCTATAAAATCTCTTATATCTCCACAGGAGGAGGGGCATTCTTAGAACTGTTAGAGGGAAAGACTTTGCCTGGTGTTGCTGCCTTAACCGATAAAGATAAGAAGATGGGAAGCTAAACAAATTTTGGGTTATTTTATTAATTTATAGCCCTAAACTAATAGAAGCGGAGGATATAATGCGTAGACCAATAATTGCTGGTAACTGGAAGATGAATAAAACAATCTTTGAGGCAGAAGTCCTGGTTAAAGGATTAATCCCTTTAGTAAGAGAAAGTAAAACGGTCGATGTTGTTGTTGTCCCTCCCTACATTGCCTTAAAGACAATATCTAATTTAATTAAAGATACTAATGTTGAATTAGGCGCTCAAAATATCTTTTGGGAAGAAAAGGGGGCTTATACAGGGGAAATATCTCCAGTTATGGTGAAGGATGCTGGCTGTCAGTATGCAATTATTGGTCATTCTGAGAGAAGGCAGTATTTTGGTGAGACTGATCAGACTGTAAATAAAAAGATAAAAGCTGCTCTCAGCAATGATTTAACACCAATTGCTTGTGTAGGGGAGTCATTGGAACAAAGGGAAGAAGGCGAGACTTTTAAAGTTATTGATATCCAGGTAAGAAATGGATTAGCCTCTTTAACAAATGATCAGATGGAAAAGATTGTTATTGCCTATGAGCCAATCTGGGCTATTGGGACTGGTAAGAATGCAACACCTGGTCAAGCTAATGAGGTACATTTTTATATAAGAGGATTGCTGAAGAAATTTTTTTCAGATGATGTAGCTTTAAAGGTTAGAATCCAATATGGAGGGAGTGTAAAACCTGACACTATCGATGAGCTTATGGCACAGCCAGATATTGATGGTGCGCTTGTTGGCGGTGCGAGCTTGCAGGCTGATTCTTTCGCGAGGATAGTTAATTTTCAACAGAGATAAAGTAATTTTTTACTTTATCTCTGTTGAAAATTTTATTTTTAAAAAAAAGGGGGAAAAATAATTAAATGATTACACTTGTAACATTGATTCATATTACAACAAGTCTTCTGTTAATCGTTATAGTACTAATGCAGAGTAATAAAGGTGCAGAGATAGGGGCAGTCTTTGGTGGTGGCGGTAGTCATACTGCCTTTGGAAGCAGTGGGGCTAATAAGTTTATGATAAAGTTGACAGCGACTTTAGCGGTTATTTTTATGGTTACTTCTTTATATCTGGCTGTTCGTAAAAAGCCAACCTCAGTTATTAAGGAAGAGAAGGTTAGTAAAGAAGAAATGATTAATAAAGAAGTGAAGAAAGGTGAGGGAATCGAGGTAGTTCAACCTAAACAAGAAGAGGTGGAGGTTATTTCAAAAACTGGGGAGAAAACGTTATCTTCTGATGCCTCGTCTAATAATACAGCTAATTCTTCTAAATAAGAATTCTTAGCAATTTTCATCTTAACTTCTTTAAAATATAAACGATTAAGGAGAAAGGGGAGTATTGGAGAAATGTGATGAAAAGACACCTTTTTATTAAAGCCAACTTTAAGCCAAGAAAAAATATCCTCATTATTTTTTTTTCTATCTTTTTCATCTCCATTTTTTCCAATTGTAACAGAAGAGATAAGAATGATACTAATAGCCAAAGTTCTCCTTCTGTAATTAACCCCGATCCTCAAGTCCAACAGCCTTTAGGACCAACCCCAGGTGATAGCATTGTTGTCGGATCAATAGGTGATGCTGGGAAGCTTATCCCTATGTTAGCCTCTGATTCAGCATCTGGAGAAATTTCTGGCCTAATCTTTAATGGATTGGTTAAATATGATAAAGATATAAAAATAGTTGGTGATTTAGCCGAGTCCTGGGATATCTCTGAGGATGGCTTAGTGATCACCTTTCATCTGAAAAAAGGGGTTAAATGGCAGGATGGCCAGGAATTTACAGCGGATGATGTCTATTTTACCTTTCAAAAGATAAAAGATCCAAAAACAGCCTCTCCTTATAGCGGGGATTTTGAAAAGGTAGAAAAGGTTGAGATAATTGATAAATATACCTTTAAGGTAACTTATAGTGAACCCTTTGCCCCTGGATTGATTAGTTGGAGGATGGGCATTATCCCAAGGCATATCCTGGAAGGTCAGGATTTAAATGAGTCAGGGTTTAATAGAAATCCCATTGGCACAGGACCCTATAGACTAAAGGGATGGATTACTGGTCAAAAGATAGTCTTAGAGGCCTTTGATGAATATTTTGAAGGGAGACCATATATTGATAGGTATATCTATAGGATAATACCAGATAACGCCACAATGTTTCTCGAACTGAGGGCAGAAGGTATAGACTATATGGGATTAAATCCATTACAATACGAAAGGCAGACCAATGGTAAATTTTTTAAGGATCATTTTGTAAAGTATCAGTATCCATCTTTTGGTTATACCTATTTAGGGTATAATTTACAGGATGTCAGGTTTAAAGATAAGAAGATTAGGCAGGCCATAACTTATGCAATAAACAGAGATGATATTATTAAAGGTGTCCTTTTAGGACTAGGGAAGATCTGCACTGGTCCGTTTTCGCCTGATTCATGGGCGTATAATCCAGAGGTAAAGAATTACGAGTATAATCTAGAAAAGGCCAAAAAATTGCTGGCGGAAAGTGGATGGCAGGATAGAGATAAGGATGGTTGGTTAGATAAGGATGGGCAGATATTTGAATTTACAATCTTAACGAATGATGGAAATGATCAGAGGGAAAAGACTGCCGAGATCATTCAGCAAAATCTAAAACAGGTTGGTATTAAAGTAAAAATAAATATCCTGGAATGGCAGGCCCTTTTACATGAGTTTATAGACAAAAAACGATTTGAGACTATTGTTTTAGGATGGTCATTGGGGAGGGAGCCTGATAGTTATGATATCTGGCACTCAAGTAAGACTAGAGAAGGAGAGCTAAACTTTATCTCTTATAATAATTCCGAGGTAGATGAATTGCTGGTAGCAGGTCGGAAAACCTTTGATCAAGAGGAGAGAAAAAAGATATATTATAAGATTCACAGTATCCTTGCTGAAGACCAACCCTACACATTCCTTTATGTGCCAGATGCCCTACCAATAATTCACAAAAGATTTAAAGGTGTTGAAAAGGCTCCGATCGGTATTATGCATAATTTTATTGAGTGGTATGTGCCAAAACAGGAACAAAAATATATAACAAAGTGAGTATACTACTCCAACCTTGGTTTTTCTGAGATAGTGTAAGTTAGTTTTGTATCTAATTGTTTAGGCACAAAGTGACAAAGGCACTGAGGCACAAAGAAAAAGATATACTATTCCAAGTTAGGTTTTTCCAGGTGATTGTGTTAGTTAAAACCAGTATGTTAAGGGATCGCATAGGTCTACAAGTTTTGGTTTGAATTAGCAAACATCATAAATTCCAGCGGATTCTTTCCAAATTATATTTTTTTTGTTAAAGTATGAGATTGCTTCGTCGGCT
>JAZDLJ010000404.1:0-25195 GCA_043802115.1 bacterium
TTTTTTTATAATCTCACACAGAGACACAAAGCCACAGAGTAAGAATAAAAGAAAAAAATCAAACAGTAAGCATTATTCTCTGTGATCTCTGCGGCTCTGTGTGAAAATAATCTTTTTTAAAAGTGTAAACTGGTGAATGAAGGATGCCAACCACAGTGTAAAAATAGTTACCGATTTTTTTTTACCCATTCAATAGTCTCCTTAATCCCTACCTCAAATGAATACTCAGGAACAAAACCAGTGTCTTTCGTTAATACGTTGATGTCCGTACATAAACGCATAACCTGTCCATCCTGATATTGTTTATCTCCAATACCAAGTGGAAGTAAAGGATTAATGAAATTACGTACACACTCGAAATATTCCCGTAAAGGTCTTGCTTGTCCTGAGCCAATCGGATATACAACACCATGGCGCCCCTTTTCAGCGATTAGATATAATGCCTTTGCACAGTCAGCGCTATAAATATAATCCCAAGTCTGTTCCGCCCTAGTTAAAGAAGGCTTTTTCCCGTTCAATAGAGATTGGATACAGTACATGATACCTGTTGTCTCCCTATCAAAAGGCCCATAGATGCTTAAAATCCTGCACCAACAATGACGAATATGATAAGTTTCGCACAATTGTCGGCTAAGTTTCCCCGCAGCATATTTTGCAATACCATAATTCGTTTCGGGATTTGCTGGAGTATTTACCGTAATCAGTCCTTCGACCCGTCCGTATTCTGCCTGAGAACCAGCGCCGACAAATACTTTACACCCCAAATCGTGAGCAAGTCGCACCGCATCTAATGTTTGAAGAATACTTTGGACCTGTGCAAAAGGATCGTTCGTGATTTCTCGCGTTGCGGTATTCCATCCAAGATGAACGAATACGTCGTACTGACCTGATAACTGTCCTGTAAGCGATGATAAGGCCGCAAGATCGCACTCGACAATGCTGATCTTCTCTGATTACAGGAATATTGATATTTCGCTTAGAACCAGGCCATACCACTGCCGTTATAGGTATCCCTAATTTAGTAAGATATCTAACCAGAGCAATGCCTAGTATACCTGTAACTCCCGTAATAATAGCCTGCCTCACATTTATGCACCTCAATTTCCTAGTCTATGAATTATCTCAACCATATAATCTACCTGTTTACCAGATAACCCAGGATAGATACCTATCCAAAAAACCTGATTCATCACAAAATCTGAATTAGGTAGATCTCCGACAGCACGATAGTTGATATCTTGATAAGCTGGCTGATGGATCAAATTTCCCCCAAACAACAATCTCGTACTAATCTTATGTCCCTCAAGATAACATATAACCTGTTCTCGCGTAAAAGGCGCATCAGGACGAACAGCCAATGGAAAACCAAACCAACTTGGATCCGAATCGGGTGTGGCCTGTGGTAAAATAAAAAAACCTTCTAAATCCTTTAACCCATTATATAATCTCTTAAAATTTTGTTTACGTGCCTCAATAAATCCGGGTAATTTCTTAAGTTGAGCTACCCCAATGGCAGCTTGCATGTCAGTTAACTTTAGATTATATCCAATGTGTGAATAGGTATATTTATGATCGTATCCATAAGGCAAACTACCCATTTGCCTATTGAATCTTTGCCCACAACTGTTATCTTTACCCGGCTCACACCAACAATCCCTGCCCCAATCCCTGAAGGATTCCACCAGCTTCTTTAAATCAGGATTACTCGTTAGCACACAGCCACCCTCTCCCATGGTAATATGATGGGCTGGATAGAAACTGACTGTTGCTAAATCCCCAAAGGTACCTACCTGTCTTCCTTGATAAATACTGCCAAAGGCATCACAACAATCCTCAATCAGCCAGAGGTTATGTCTTTTAACAAAGGCACAGACTTCTGATAAATTAAAAGGATTGCCTAATGTATGGGCTAAGATCACTGCCCGGGTACGCTCACTCAAGGCTGCCTCTAATTGATTGACATCTATATTATAAGTTGGGATTGTAACATCCACAAACACAGGGATAAGCTGATTCTGGATGATAGGGTTTACAGTCGTGGGAAAGCCAGCAGCAACGGTTATTACCTCATCCCCAGGTTGTAATCGTCTTTCACCTAATGATGGTGATGTTAAACATGATATAGCCAACAGATTAGCTGATGACCCGGAATTAACCAACATTGCATGATTTATACCAAAAAACCGGGCAAATTCCTGTTCAAATTCATCTGCAAATCTTCCAGTGGTTAACCAAAAATCAAGAGAGGCATCTACTAAATACTGAAGATCCTCGGCATCAAAGACCTTACCTGTAACTGGAATTGGTGAGCGCCCTGGGATGAAATCATGGGGAGGAAAGGCTTCAGCATAATATTCCCTGACTAATTCTCGTATCTGTGCCCTTAAGGTTTCAGCCTTGGTCTGCATGTCTAAACACTCCGACTTGTGCAATTAAAATTTTATGTTCGTTATTCTAAAAAAATATTTGACATGATAACAAGATTAAGAGGATAGAAAACAAATGATTTAACAATATAGTACTCCAAGTTAAATTTTTCTAATGATTTATGCATCCTTCTCGAAGTAAGTTGAATAGGCTGAAGGCTATTAGACTGAAGGCTATTAGGCTTTGCACGGTCATAAATTGCGATTTTCAAGACCAGTAAAATTATAAAAAATATTAAACCACGAAGGACACGAAGAGCACGAAGAACTACTTTTTTTTCTTTTCTTCGTGAACTTCGTGTCCTTCGTGGTAAAAAATAGAAAAGCTCAGATTATGCCCGTTTAAAGTATAGGCTAATTATGAATTAATACTTTCTATAGCCATCTCAAATGCTGTGTTGGTTCACAGGGAATCGGAATTTTTCACTCAATAAGGAAGCGAATTTTTTTAGTTGGGGCTCGGCTCTGCCCAAAACCCCGAGATTTTTTAAGGCATAAAAAGAAACTCAAGATTATCATATCCCTAATTTTATACTCTTTTTAGCTTCTTCAACAAATTCTCTTGCTCTGGCAAGTTGCACCTTCGCATCATCCTCTGTAATCTCTACAAAATCCCCATAATCTGCATCTTCTCTTAAATCTTTGACTTTGGGTAGATATTTGCTTATTTCCTTAGAAAAGAGATTATTCTTCACGATATGAAGATTAAACAAGGCAATAACCCCAGAATGTTTACTGGAATCCATTTCTTTAAGTGCTAGAACCGCCCTCGCAGCCGTAAACATTGCATAGTAACTCCGATTTATTGATAATCCAAAGTGTTTGTATTGAAGATTATCATAAGCCTCAATAATGAGCTTCTCAGCTTTCTGCATTCTGTACTCACTTAAAGTCAACTTATTACTCATAAAGCTATCCCTTCCTTTTCAACTTGCTCGAAAAATAAGGAACCTATCCTTTTATTCTCTTGATATTCATATAAACTGTAAGTTACCGGAGATATAGATATGTCGTATTCATATGAAAAATCCGCAGCGATATCACTTACCTGATCTCTTAATCCTTTCTCTTTTATGAGAATAAATATGTCAATATCTGAGTCTTTATTAAAATCTCCTCGGACCTTAGAACCAAATATCTTAACAGCAATAATACTATCCCTTAGTTTACCCCGTAATTCCTTTATAAAACGTCTTACAATTTTTTGTTCTTTAGTATTCAGAAATCCTATCCTATCCATACCACACCTCCTCAATCAGGTAGTGCTAAACAAGTAATGCTGATGATTTTTTTATAGTGCAAGCCAAATTTTTTCCACGTTGAGATTGCTTCGTCGTTAAACTCCTCGCAATGACAGGAAAGAACGTCTGTTTCGTCATTGCGAGGAGGCTTGCCGACGAAGCAATCTCATACTTTAGCAAAAAAATACCATCAGGGGACATCTGAAAATCTGTGCTAAAATTAGCTCAGCATTACTTGTTTAGCACTACCAAAATAATCTCCTTCTTCATCATATCAAACTTTTATTTCTTGTTCCATAAAATTTCTCCCTCTTTTATTACCTTTATTACCTTGTCTTGGTTATGTTAAAAAACTCCCTATACCAAGCAATAGTCTTTTGCAATCCCTGCTCAAGATCAAATAAAGGCGACCAACCTAACCTCTCTCTAGCCCTAGCGGCGCAAAGATATTGATGCCGAATTTCGTTAGTAGCCTCACTAAGTATATCAGGTTTTAAATCAGAGCTCATTAATCCTAGAATACGCTGAACTAATTCTAAAACAGTCACCTGAATCTCATTGGAAAAATTAAATGCCTCGCCACTTAATTCTGGTTTTTTAGACAAAGCCTCAGCCAGTAACATATAGGCGGCTGCCCCGTCCTCTACATAGAAATAATCACGGATGTAACCCCCATCTGAACGAATAACAGGCCGTTGTCCACGTAAAATAGAACGGATTGTCCCGGGGATAACCCGGTTCCAGTTCAAGTCCCCGCCCCCATAGAAATTTCCACATCTGGTTATAACTACTGGGAGATCGTAAGTTACAGAATATGTATGGGCAATTAAATCCGCACAGGATTTACTCACATCGTAAGGGTGTTTACCTTGTAGAGGGTTATCTTCATTATAAGGTAGTTCATCCTGATCACCATAAGCCTTATCTGATGAGGCTACTACAATCTGTTTGACCATGGGGCTGCGCCGACTGGCCTCTAATAAAGCCCATGTCCCCTGGATATTAGTCTCAAAAGTAGAGACTGGATTACGATTAGCAATACCAACGATCGTCTGGGCAGCAAGGTGGAAGACAGTATTAATCTCATATTCACCAAGGACTCTCTCTAATAAGGCCTGATCACGGACATCACCTCGGACTACCTTAACTTGTTCTATCATCCCAGTCCGAACTAATTCGGATTGAGGCACCTTATCTCTGACTAAACAGATTACATCGGCGCCTGAGGCTAATAATCTTTTAACCAGCCAGCCGCCAACTAGACCTGTTGCACCAGTTATTAATGTTGGACGGTCAAGCCAGAAGGTACGAAAACTGTTTTCTACTAACACCTTTATTTTACTCATTAATCTTCTCTCATATTAACCTAATCTAATGCAAATGATAGCACTAGTGTAGTTAAAACGGATGGACAATGATCTCTTTAAAGATTAAACCGTTACATGATAATTTTGTTAAAAAAATCGGTAGTCCCTGCGAACTAATTTAGGTTGTATATTAGTTGCCAAAGGATAGTATAAAAAACAAGTTAGATGGACAAAAACTTCTTCTCTGGTATAAAATTAGATGACTATACACAAGGTATTCCTAGAACGAGATTACAACCTTAATTTCTCTCCTTTAATCTCTGATTAGTAATTATCCTGCAAGCTTGGTACAATGACTTCACAGTGCATACATGGGGAGATGTTTTAGATGAAATCAATATGGCTGGAGAACCAGACTTATCAGCCATGCTGATGTCGCTATCCAGACTATCACCAATTACTAATAGTTCCTGTGGCTTTAAATTATATTCTCTAGCAACCAACTGCAATATGTAATTGTTCGGTTTACCGACAATAACTTCTACCTTTTTACCAGAGGCTCTTTCAATAGCTGCTACCATTGCACCGCAAGCTGGCAACAATCTGCCTTTCTCTACTGGAAAGTTCGCATCAATATTACAGGCTATGAATTCTGCCCCATGAGCAAGAGCTTCCATTCCTGCAGCTATCTTATCATAGGTAAAACTTATGTCCAATCCTACTACCAGAAAGCCACAAGTAACGCTCTTTGCCATGGGTAAGCCAGCCTTGACAAACTCTTCTCTTAAAGAATCAGAACCAATTACTAATATTAACTTTTCTGATTTTAGGCTCTTAATATATAGAACTGCTGCATAGCCGGAGGAATAAATTTCTTCAATAGCGCATGGTATATCCAGCCCATTCAGTTTAGAGGCAATCTCTTCCCTATTTTTCCCAGAATTATTAGTGATAAAAATTACTTTTATTCCAGCTTGACGGAAACCTTCTATAGCTGCCGCTGCTCCAGGAGCAACTCTATTGCCAAAATAAACCACTCCGTCTAAATCAATAGCTACGGCTTTCACTAAACTAAAATTCATAGATACTTTTTTCATAATATCTTTTTAATCCGTTCTTCCAGCATGGCAATTCTCTTATCATCTTCTTCAGAAATCGTCTTATAGTAATTACGTTTGTTCTTCAACCAATACAATTCAAATTCAACCGCTTTTGCTATCCCTTTACCCGCATCTTTACCTAAGGCTTGTGGGCACTGGAAGCAAATTTTCCTGGTTTCATACCGGTCCAATGTTCCTTTAGGTAACCCCCGTAAGAAAGAGAGGGAATCAACAGCAATCGCTCCCCCCACCACACAGGACATATTCTGAGCTTTCGCTTTGATTAATAATTCCTTGGTGGTATTAAACACTTTTTCACTGTTAACCGCCTGGCGGTCCAGCATCATAGAACCGACAAAATCAACTCGGCCGATGACAATACCGTCCAATGTTTTAATCTCAGAAATTTTAATCATTTCCTCAAAATTATTCATAGCGGTCTCAGTTTCAATATTGATGAGAAAATCGGTCTTCTCCTGTTCATCTTTAGGAAAAACCAAATTCACTGCCCGCAGATATTTCTGTAAAGAAAAAGCGGTTTCTACCATTGGCGCAACTAAGTAATCTACACCTATAGCGCGAGCATCATACATATCCCTGACTGCTTCACAGCCGCCAATTTTTAGAGTAAGCGTCACCTTAGCCGCTAAACAAATTTCTTTAAGACGCATCAATTCTTCTGTCCTCGTGCCTTCAGCTTCAAATTCTGCTTTAACCCCTACCACAGAATACCTCTCTTTTAGTTTTTTCAGAATATCCACCATCTTTAATTCGGTTAAATTCATTTTTTACACCTCATAGGATTTGGTATTATTGGATATTGGAATTTTATTTTAGATGTCTATCTTATTAATGCAACAATCTCCTGTAAATAACGTTCCTCTATATGATCCATTCTTTCCTGATCGGCAGTAAGGATACCTCTGTAGAAAGAAGTTTTGTTCTTGAGCCAAAGTAATTCAAATCCCAAGGCTTTTAAAATACCCTTCTCTGGTTCTTGCTCTAACGCTTTAGGGGCATTAAAACACACCTTCCTGGTTTCATATTGGTCGAGAGCGCCTGCTGGTAGGCTCTTAAAGAATGGGAATGAATGCGCCGAAACACCCCCGCCAATACCGCAGAGCAAATTTTTCTTTTTAGCAGTTTTGATGACCTTAGACACTAATTCGTTTATTTCGTTACTGTTAACGCACTTATCCTCTATACCCAAGGAAAAACAAAGGTCTACTCTCTCAATATCTATCCCCTTCAAGATACCAATTTCGGGCGTAACCAGCATGGCTTCTAAATTACTACACGCTGTCTTAGTCTCTATATTAGCAATAATCTCCATTTCCTTCAATTCATCTTCATAGAACAATTTCTTTACCGCCTGTAGATATTTACAAAGAGAATAGGCAGTCTCTACCATAGGTGCCACCAGTGAATTAACCCCTACTACTTTGGCTTCGAGTATGTCACGGATGGACTCGCAACCACCTATTTTCAAGGTAAGACCCAGCCCTGCAAGCATGCTAATTTCTTTGAGGCGAAGCAATTCCTCAAGCTTGGTACCCTCAGCTTCAAATTCTGCTCTAACGCTCACAGCAGCATGCCTATCTTTCAATTCTTTCAAGATATCTACCATCTTCAATTCCAAATCATTCATTGTTGTTCCTCCATACCTTAACTAAGGGATAAAGATTAAACCTCCATAGGTGGAATAAACAAATTGCTGAGGAGCTCTTCTCGTTCTAAGAAAGGGTACATATCCTCCAAAGGCGCTGAAACAAGACGGCCATCAGGCAGCCTCTTAGAACTTAATTTAGGTTCAAACGGCTGCTCCGGGTCCAGCATCACCTCGCAGAGAACCGGACCTGCTGTATTTAAGGCCTTCTCTATGCTAGATAGAAAGTCAGATTGATCTATTCGCCAAGAGGGAATTCCATAGGCCTGGGCAATTTTGACCATATCAGGAAAGGAGACACCGCTATTTGGTCCTTCACCAATGAGACATCCAAAAAAACTTAATTGCGTCTGGCGAATGGAGAGATAACCGCCATTATTCATAATAAATATCTTAATAGGCAATTGATGATGAACTATAACTTGTAATTCCTGAATATTGAGTTGGATACTGCCATCCCCAGCCAGACAAATAATCCGCTTACCTTGGCGTGCGATCGCGGCCCCAACGGCAGCGGGCAAATCGTATCCCATAGAAGCATCTCCTGAATTACAGAATAAACGCTGCCCTTTTTGGATATATGCCGCCTGAAATGGGATAACACATGCTGAACCATTCCCGCATACAATCACCTCATCAGCCGTTAAACAACCAAAGAGTTCTTCAATGAAATGATAAGGATTGATTAGCCCGTTGTTTGAACGATGTTTCGGCAAAACCACAGGATAACGTGTCACTCGCTCACGGCACCAGGTTAACCATTTGGTGTGACGACTAGAGTCATAATCAATTACGTCCAACTGGCGATTCAATTCCATAAGGAACAATTTGGCATCACAATGAATAGCTATATCAGGTTTTACAGTTGGTTTATTTAATTCGTGTTCATCAACATCTACCTGAATTTTAAATGCATGCCGTGCAAAAGACTGCCAATTGTAGCTCACCTGTCGAATGTTTAAACGTGAACCGATAACCAGAAGTGTTTCAGCATTTTGCACAGTAAAGTTACCAGCTCGATCGCCGACACTCCCTGGACGTCCACAGAAGAGTAAATCATCCGTAGCTATGAGATCATGGGCTGTCCATGCTGTAGTAACTGGAATACCTAATTTACGAATGACAGTATCAAATATCTCCGTAGCCTGAGCTAGACGAATCCCAGTGCCAATCATGATAACTGGACGCGGAGAGGCTTGAAGGCGGGTGATAACCTCTCGGCATTGTTGGACAAGTAAAGGCATATTCCACTTTGGCCGATCTAATTCCGAGTCATAGCTAGGTAGTCCTGTTTCATCTATACTACTCGATTGTACATCAATTGGGATATCAAGCCAACACGGGCCAGGACGCCCAGATGTAGTTAAATATAAAGCCTTTTCAAGGTGGTATCTAATAGTCTGGGGATTATCCACCAGCACTGCATACTTGGTAATTCCCTTAGCCATACGAATAATGTCTACCTCTTGATCACCCAACTGTCTCAGGCCGGGTAGATTATATGAGGCTAGGTAGGTTTCTCTTTTGACTTGCCCAGAGATAATTAACATCGGGATCGAATCTGTCCATGCGCCAAAAACACCATTCAAGGCATTGATACCCCCAGGCCCGGTAGTAACATTTATCACTCCAACCTTCCCAGAGACACGGGCATAACCCTCAGCAGCCATTGCGCATGCCTGTTCATGGTGGTTACAGATACATTGAATGCGCGATTCTTTTCCAAAAGAATCATTAAGGTGCATAGCGCCTCCGCCAGTAATCATAAAAATGTGTTTTACACCAAAATCGGCTAGAAACCTTACGATATAGTCAGATAATTTGATCATCTTAATCAAATAAATTGTCTGTATATTTCATGAAATTTGAATAATTCGCATGGACATGAATCATGCCAGGCAATATAACCGTTATCGTTTCTCGAAAGTCCCGTATTTTGTGGAACAAATTTACCATTAAGAAAGCATTTATATAGTAGTGAAATAAAATGGCCCCTAATGTTTTGATGCGGATGAATAATCTGGTTAATCGCCATAGGAATCGGATCAAAATCAACATCTGTCCCAATTTCGGTTTCAGCAACTTTTCTTATTCGCGTCTCCATGGTTTCTTTGAATCGAATAATACCGCCTGGCACATGCCATCCTATCCCCGTATACCTCTCATGTCTCCACGATAAAAGAGTACGTCCATTTTCATCTTTGATTAAAAGATCAACATTTATTAAAGGAGTGGTTCTGCTAATATATAAAAACAATTCTTCTGGTAAACCATCCGAAGGATTAGAAACGTGGTGATCTAGAAATGATATTGCTTCAGAACTATCCAAAATTTCCCCTCACTACATTTTTTCTATAGCTAAATTTTTAATCATATCCGCATGTTTTTCTTTGTGGAAAAACAGATAATTCGTTTGTATCGTGTCTTCATCAACATATCCAAATCTTTTGATTTTATCATTAAAGATTATATAACACTCATAACCAATGCCACGAAGAAGATTAATAATATCATTAGGATGATATCCAAACTCCTTAGACCATTTCCTTAGAATTTCTGAAAATATGATCGGCTTGTATTTTTTCAATGTCTCAATTCCGCCCTTAAAAACAAATAACTCAGCGCCTTCAACATCGCATTTTATTAAGTCTATTGTATTATATCTATCTCTCATAAAATAATCTAACGTGGTGATTTCGCATTTAACTTTATCTATACTCGATCGTTTCTGAATATTTTTCATTGAAGCACTTCCATTTTCCTCTTTTGTCCAAAAAAATGTTTTTTCTTCAATAGTATCTGAAAACCCAATATTAAAAGCAGAGACATTTGTAATATTATTGAGTTTGAGATGCTTTTCTAGATATTGATAAGTGTGAGGAATTGGTTCAAATGCATAGACATTTATTGCATTAGACATCTTGGCAAAGTTAAGTGTATACCAACCGATATTGGCACCGATATCGAAAATTGTTTTGCACATACCAGCAATGAAAAAAAGCAAATTTCTTTCCTGAGGTTCAAATGAGTGGAAGTTCAATATCTCAATTGGAATAAAACGCCTATCATATCTATCAAGTAATAGTTTAATATTACTGCCTTTGATAGTAACGTATATTAACTCATTGTCAATAGTTATTGTTTGTATATCTGTATTCTTTATATAATCAAAGTAATCAAACAAAGCTTGATGTTTTTCATACATAGCATCTATATATTGATGCTTTTCAAATCCACCTGATAGATACTGCTTGTACAAATCATCCAATTTCATAATAAACTCCTTAATATCTTAACGTTCACGACAACTCTGAACTGTTCTTTTAAAGCCTTCCTCGATAGAAAAATTAAGCTTCCAGCCCAACATTTTTGCTTTAGTAATATCAACCGTTGTCCGCAAATAGTTCGTTCTTAAATAGTTCCTTGATGGATCATTCTTCATTACAACCTTTAAGTTGAGTTCAGGAAAAACCTTATCCACAAGCAGCCTTGCTAAATCAAGAATACTAATCTCATGATCAGTAGCAATGTTGTATGGTTCTCCAACCTTACCTCTTAACATAACAGTGAAAAAGCCCAGGGTAGCATCTGCTAAATAACAAAAATTTCTTAATGCGGTACCGTCACTATATATTTCAATATCCTGATAATTTACAATTTTTGAGACGAAATCAGCAAAAGAACGCCCATCATCCAATTTCATCCCAGGGCCATATGTTATTGCAGGACGAACAATTTTTATAGGCGCTCCATATTGATGCATCCATGCTATACACATGTTTTCTCCCATTCTTTTACTTTCTAGATAACATGATGCAAGGTTAGTTGGGTCTAAATATCCATAACAATCTTCTTTTATTGGATATAGTGATTCGTCTACATAACCATGCACACCGCTGCTACTAAAAAATAGAAAACATTCAACCTTTTTCTCAACAGCTAACTTTAATAAATTATTCGTTCCTATCACATTTGGTAAGATAGTGCCTACCGGATCAGTTTGGAATACTTTGGGTGTTGCCTGACTTGCAGCATGTACTATATAGTCAACACGTTCTTCTATAATAATTGCATCGCATACATCTTGTTGAATAATGTTTAAGTTTCTATTATTATAATGAGGAAATCGTGCATATGCTTTTTCTAAACTACGTACCAGACCTATAATTTGTATATTCAATTGTCTTGTTTCGTTAAGATAAAGAAGAGTTTCAATTATGTATGCTGGTAAAAAACCCGATGCCCCTGAAACCAAAAAGGTCTTATTTTTTAGAGATTCCCAAGGTAAATTTTCATTCGTAATATATTTTAAATCCAATTTTATTATGCTATTTCTCATTATGTTTCTATTCTCTTTTTTTCTTGATCGTATAATCAACTCAATGGAAGAAGATTAAATTGGTTTGCGTAATTTTGCCAGAAAACAGAATTCTCTACTATTTCCTGATACCTTTTTTTGTAAATTTGATACTCATTGCTAATTCCTAACATTTTATAGCACTTAGCAGCGAAATAATATGCAAATGCGTGATCCTCTTTTACCATAATTGTATTCTTGAATCTTTCTAGAGCTTTTTTGTAATTTCCCAATCTAATGTCACTATTCTCTACAAAATTAATTTCAAGATTTAATAAGTAGGCTTTCTGCACTATATAGTCAGAGGTAAAGTCTTCAGTATTAATAACTGCTTTTTTATAATCACACACAATATCATTACTACTTATATAATTCTTTTCTATACAAATTTTATATAGTTCGCTACCAACAAGAGGTGTTGCCACAACAATTCTGAACCAGTTTACATCTAAAGATTTTAAAAATACTCGTGTATCTTCAATATCCTGTTTTGTTTCTCCTGGAAGCCCTATTAGAATATTGGCATCAGTATCTATGTTTAATTGCCGGCAGTCATCAACTACACGTTCTACTATTGATAAATCAAGAGGCTTATGCATAATATCCTTCAATACCCTATTACTTCCTGACTCAATAGGTAACACAATACTCGTGACCCCGGCGCTCTTCATTGCTTCAAGCATTTTTCTATCAAGGCAACGCATTGTTATCCCATTTTGAAAATAGAGCTGTAAGTTTAATTCATTAGCTATATTTATAATCTCATAAACTCTTTCTTTTTTTGCCATAAGATTATCATCCTGAAAATTGATTATCTTTGCCCCAAACAATTCCTTTAGATGGATAAAATCTTCTTTCACTCGGTTGATACTATGGTAACGCATCTTCCGACCGTGGACTGTATGCGACGCACAAAAACAACAACGAGATGGGCATCCCCTTGAAGTTGCATAATGAAAAAGATGACTATTGCTTTCAAACGTAGCATAATTTGTTAAAGTGGGGCTCAACCGGTAGGCTTCTAACTCTAAGATACTATAATCATAAAAGGGGATTTCATCAAGATCATAAACAAAATCGTATTTAAATGAAGTTTGAGATTCAATTTTATCTTTTGTAATCCATGAGTTATGATTCTTTAGAAATTTCCTTTTGTCCTCTGCCATTACAAGTTCTAATAAAGGTTTTTCGCCTTCACCGAAACAAAGGGCATCAAAGGATGTGCATTCTGAAAAAATTTTTTGATACATATTGGTTGGGACGCCTCCACCTGCAATAATCAAAGGCTTAGGAAATATATCTCTTGCCACATTAGCAATATCAATCATATTATAATATCCTGTTGTAAACAACGTAGATATTCCTATAATATTTGGGGAATATTCATATAAATCCTTTTTAGAAAGAAAATCACGATAAAATGCAGTAAAAGAATTGTACTTAAAACTTTCTATTTTATTAAGAAGAATATTAAAGTCGATCAATTTTATCTCTATATCTTCATGTTTTTTTAAATATGCGCTCAATGAGATTACTCCCAATGGCATATCTGTAATAGGACTCCCATATTTTCCTGATTCTTTAGCAGAAGTACGTTCATTAAAACCAGGATTAACGAATCGATTATACTCCATATTAGGTGGAATTATAAATAAAACTTTCTGCATATAAATTCCTTTCTTATCTAAAAAAACATTTTAATCTGAACGGTCAGATTAAGTAGGAAAAACAGTGTTCAAAACCAGTTTATTTTTTTCCAACTAGCAGGATAGGTATCCGACTGATCTATTTGAGGCAAGATATTCTGATAAAAAAAGGTATCTCTATTACCACACTGACAACTATACTTATAATCATACGAAAACCACTTTATACTCAATCCCCGTTTCACTATAGTTTCCAGATCCTCACTAAAAATATTACCCATTGAAATTGGAATCCACGGGCATGGTAAGACATCACCATGTGCAGTAATTGAAAAATGTCTCTTAAAGCAGAGACAACCAAATTCGTGACCACAATTTGGTGATAGATGTGTTGAAATATTATACTTCCCCTGCAACGACTGGATATATTCAATATCCTTTGTATCACAAACTTCATCCTTATACTCTTCAAATGCCCCTGTTGGTTTTGCATGAATGATACTTGCATGTTCGCCAAATTGAGAAATAAAATCCAATTGCTTAATTAATTCTCCACTCTTGATCAAGCTCTTAGTGCCAACAATATTAATAATCACTCCTAGTCCATATTCCTTACAATACCTTAGCGCTTCTATACATTTTTCCCATGATCCTTTTACCCCCCTAAACATACTGTGATTATATTCAAGGCCATCAATACTTAAATGAATTCTATCAACACCTATTTCCACTAACCATTTCACCTTTTCTTCCTTTAACAACCACCCATTCGTATCCATACTAATAACAAATCTATGCGAACCTATGGCATCAACGACATCCTTCAGATCAGGAAAAATCAAAGGTTCTCCTCCTGAAATACAGATACTTGCCAAACCCATTGCATCAGCCTGATCTGCAATTCGTTTAACATCTTCAAGAGCTAAAAGCCTACCATCTTTTTGCTTGAATTTTTCGATTGCACAGTGTTTACACTTAAAATTGCAGTTATAGTTATATTGTAATTGAATTAAAGCAACACATTCTTTATTTTTAATTTTTTCTGGATGCTTAATTATTTTTTCATATGCTAGTGGCTTCTTTTCCTGCAACGTCTTTCTGTTTTTTTTTTCTCTTCCTGTCATTTCCATTTTATTACCCCCATTTAATTATTTTCTTTCCTAAATCTGATAACATATTACATACTTCGTCATTATACATACCGCAGATAACTATTATATTATCACAATCCCTCATGTTTACTGTATTATCTCGGTGTTCAATTATAACACTACATATCTTGTGCCCACACTTTTGTTTATTTGAATCAAATATATGAATTGGCTTGATTCCATATTCTTTATAAACCATATTTATTAATAACTGGGAATAATGACCTGCTCCATAGACTGCAAATGCCCCATCTAACCCATCTACCAATCTCTTAAATCCCTCAATATCCTTCTTAATTTGATCTTTCATTGAAAAAAAACTAGAGTCAGTGCTCTCAGGCCTTCTTACTACTGCTGTTAAACAAATGCCACCGTTATTCTCTTCTATTAATTCTATATTAAAACCACATCTAACCAAGAGATGAGATAATGTCCTTTTTCTATAATAAAACCTATGATCTTTTGTAAATTCAAGCCAGATATTATTCTTTTCTATATAGTCATAATTGGGAACTTCTATTAACCCAACTGCCCCAGGTTTAATTGTTTGGTATAAGCACGTGGCAAATTTTATTGGGTCTGGTAAATGTTCCAAATAATGAAATGTAACAAAAGCATCAAATGGATTACTTATTTTTTCTTTCTTTAGGATATTAAACAAATTTCCATAAATAGCATTAAAGCCCTTGCTTAGGCATTCATTATAATTTCTTTCCCCTGCTTCTATGCCGACAATTTTCTTTACCCCTATTTCATTAATTATTTCCAAGAACTGACCATCACCACAACCGATCTCAACCATATTTGCATCATACAAATTGTATGATGTTACGAATTCTCTAAGCTGTCTTTTTTTTTCTTCACGATATGAGCTAGAAACACCGATACTTCTATAAACAATATCAAAATCTGGACTTAAAGGAACATGAATAAGTTGTACACAGCCACAAGCCTTGCAATCTGCAACATGTAAATTAACTGTTTTTTCCGAAAAATTAAATGTATTCTCTGGGACATTTTCAATAATCAGAGAATCATTTGTTGATGCAGAAAGATAATTATTACAAATCTTACACTTATACATATTATACCTAACATCCACTTTTTATGATTTAGACTATTAAGGCTGAATCTCATTAGTAGCTCCATTTATAGATAGCAGGCTTCAGACCCAAGTCCATTAATGTTAAAAATTAATAAGATAATTTCTTTCAGAAGATTTAACTCCCTCCTTATTTTTCTTTAAAATTTATCCTTTCTTTTTCAATAACTAAAGGACGTTTATGAACCTGGGTATATATCGCTCCTATATATTCACCAATTATACCTATAAAAAATAACTGGACTGAGGTAAAGAAAAATATCCCAATAAGAAGAGGCGCAAGGCCAATAGGATAACTATACCATAAGAGAAGTTTAAGGATAAAATAGATAATAGAGATTAATAAACTTAGGGTACCCATACCAAAACCGATCATAGTGGCTAATCGGAGAGGGACTTTTGAATGGTTTATTATACCAAGCATAGCCATATCATATAAGGTATAAAAATTATTTTTACTAATCCCTCTCTTTCTTTTAGACTGGATATATTCAATTCTTTTTATTTCATAACCAATCTCGCAAATCAACCCTCTAAAATATGGATAAGGATCATCTATTTTATGTAATACTTCAATAACTTTTTTATCATACAGTCCAAAACCTAAAAAATTTTTTATAAGTTTTATCTCTGATATCTTATCTAATAAGTTATAGAATATCTTCTTTATTAAAAACATAATCTTTGATTCTTCACTATTCTTTTTTACACCAACAACTATCTTATAACCATTTTCCCATTCTTTTAGAAACTCTTTTATCATCTCTGGAGGCTCCTGAAAATCACAAAACAAATATATTACAGCATCTCCAGTTGTCTGTAAAAGGGCATGATGAGACGATCGAAGGCCAAAATTTCTTGTATTAACGATAAGCTTTACATTTTTATCATCTCTGGCGATCTTCTTAAGGATTTTAACTGTATTATCCTCTGAGGCATTATCAATAAATATAATTTCATAAGCATATTTCCCTAACTCTTCAAATATCTTTTTTAAGGTTAGGCACATGGCTTCAACATTTTCTTCTTCATTATAACATGGCACTACTACAGATATGAGTTTTTTATTTGTTTGCATAAGCATATTACCCCTACAGTGTAAATTATCTTGCACCCCCGTTTGAAACTTTTTAGCAACCCTTATTTTTCACTTTTTTTGATTACTATGAAATTTAAAGAGGATATCGAATAACACTTATTACGGCATTTGATAAACATGGATAGAATAGCCTATCTTCCCTATAGGTTTTAATGTTTTTAGATAACTTAATATTCTTTCTGAAAATGAATAATTGTTTAAATATACACCTTGCAAATTTGTAACACTAATGGCTATAAAATCTCCACTTTTAATACTAAATAATTTCATTGGCTTTTCTAATGAAAAAAAGCTAGGCAACGGTTCATAATTAATCTTATAATACTCTGGTGAGGCTGTGCCAAAATAGCTTAAAAAAATCTTTTTAATCCCTTTCTTTTCCATATAGCTCTTCAAGCCCTTGAGATCTTGCCCCCAATCAAGACTTGAGTCTACAACATAGTGATATCCGTTATCAGGCCCTCCTATCAATTCATTAAAATAGGCCAAATAATCAGGGAATATCTTTAAAGTACCGATGAGATACCAAAAGAGTAATAAGGTTAATATCCCATATTGCCATTTAAACTTTAAGTCATTTACTATCTTGCCCATATAAACAAATAGAAAGGGATAGATTGGCAATATATGACGATGTCCAATATTAAACTTCTTTAATATAGCGATTAAAAAAAATATTATTACAGGTATAACAATAAAATGATCTGACGTATTAACATCCATATGAGAAGAAATAATAACTAATAAAAGAAATATAAGAAGGGGAATTGGAGTTTTTATCAAAAAGGTAATAATAAAGTAATACCACCAACCTCTTGAAACTTTACCCATCAAAAAAGAACGCCCACCATCCGTTACTTTTATTGTGTGAAGCAATCCATACAAAAATGCCTCAGGAATTATCTTGTTTTTTTTAAAAAAAAGTACGCTTTCTTTTATAAGCTTATTTGAGGGTAACATTATCTCCCATGGTCTATTGATACAAGATGGGCTATTACTAACTTTTAGTTTACTATATTTACCACCATAGCCTAACCAGATAATAAAAAGGGCGACTAAACAGATTAAGATCAGGCTTAATACGGACAAAGACATCCGCTTCAATAAACTTTCATATTGCCTTTTTTGTTTAGTTGTAGAGAAAACATATTTAACATCATCATAGATGATGATTATTGTCCAAATTGGCAAGATGAATAAAGCTGAGAATTTAGATAATAAAGCTAAACCTAAAGATATCCCAGTAAATAATAAGGTTATAGGTGTCCTTTTCCTCTCGAATCTATAAAAAAAATAACAGGCTATAAAAAAAAAGCAACTTAACCCAAGGTCTGTAGTTACTAATTGGGCATGGGCTAATATATCTGGACAAAAGCAAAATAAAAACAAGGCCAGGAGAGCAGCCCTTCGACCATAAAGCTCTTTTGCCCATATAAATACAAATATCCCGAGCAGCCCTGCTAAACAAACGATTACTAGCCTACTCCAAAAAAGCATCGTATCTGCATCATTAAACTGATATAAAAATTCTTTTCCATATAAATTAGGATTGCAATCTTCCCAAGCCTCAGGATCATTTGGCAATTTTACCCTTAGTAGTAATAGGGGGATTGCAGCTAGTTCTTTAATTAAAGGAGGATGAGCAACTGTCAAACGGAATTCTTTCGTCTTAATATATGTATACCCACATATTATATGGTTCACTTCATCAAAGGTATTGGACTTCAGCCTCATACTTAAGATAGCCTGTAGAAATAGAAAGGAGATAAGGATAAAAACAATAAGGATATCTTTTTTAGTTTGTTGCATTTAGACCTCTTTTATAGTTACTGTTTATAACAGATTTAGGGAAGCTAGGATAAAAATTCGAAATTCGAAGTACGAAATTCGAAACAAAAAGACAAAAAAACAAATTCAAAACAGATAAACTATTTTGTCTGATTTTCACACTTCCTCAAAATGCTTCCCAAGATATTCATAAGTTCTCCTGCTTCTTGCTCTAAATCCTTCCTTTCTTTCTCCAGTTCAAGATTATCAGGGTGGACATCCAATAATTTTAACCAATACCGTGACTCTTTGGCTTCTTTACGAGAAATCTTAACTCGCATAATAAAATCTTTTTTACTTAAGGATTCGTTAGCTTCAATATAATTAGCGCCGATAGACCCTGATGATCTTACAAATTGTTTTGGATTTTGCATTTTTGTCTTTTCTTGTTTTTGTTTTGAATTTATCTTTTTGTTTCGAATTTCGTACTTCGAATTTCGAATTTTTATCCTAACTTCTTTTACCCACTTTCTTTATTTTTAAAACATCTCAAACAAACAAATGTAACAATAATTGCAATAACAGTAACCAATGATATTATCCCACCTATTACCAAACTCATAGGGATAAAACGAAAGATTACCTCATGCTCCCCCTTGGGGACATAAACTGCACGAAAGATACAGTTCGCATTTAAGACATCTGTAAACCTCCCATCAACATAAGCCCTCCAACCCGGATAGTTGGTATCAGATAAAAATAGATACCCAGCAAATGGAGAGTTGGTCATAATTTTTATGTAATTATTTTCATAAAGATTAATCTTACAATAAGGAAAATGCGAGTCTCCTTTACCTTTTCCCCTATCCTCAGCCACATCATCAAGCTTTTTTTTCTTATACTTAGAGTAATTATAATCATTAATTATTACTGTCTTTCTTGGGTCAAATTCCTTAGAGGCTATCGTCTTCAGGGTTAGTTTTTGGTCTTCCATAAAGATTGCCTCAGGGACAATGTATGCCCTTGGCAAACAATCTTCAACCTGGTAAACAAATAATTTTGAATAACCATTTGGCTTGCTTAGTACCTTCACTAATTTTAACCCATTGGCCTCATCAAGCAAAGCCTTATCTTCTTTATTCTCATCTGCTAAATTAACAATAATATATTTTGTATTTATTTCACCAAGTAATTTAATTTGCTTTTCAATCGATAACTGTCTACCAAAGGTTGCGAATCTGGCATATTCTTTAAGATAAGAAGAGCCTCCTCCTGACATACATTCCAAATTATAAATACTCCCTGTACAAGGATATAAAAACTCAGATGGGAAAAAGGGCACTTTTTTTAGCACTTCAGGACTCATCTTATTACTACTTATTATCTTCTCTTGACTTATTTCACTCATTGCTGTCCCATAACTTTTATTATTGATCGTCGTAGGAGTTATTTCACTTGTCGTCCCTTGCCTATAATAATCTTTTGACCAATTTAAATACCTTGAATTAGAGGTATCTTTTTTCAAAAAATTAACCAGCTCTGGTCTTTGATCAAGGATCTTATAGTTAAAAGGAAAATAAAAATTAACATGGACTGAAAGGAGGTCAGCTATAATAAGTAAGAGAAGGATAACTTGATAACCTCTCCTCGAAAAAATTTTCTTTATGTACAAATAAGTCAAAATTATTAACAATATTAAAAAGATAGTAGTATGATATACAGCATGGTTATCTATAATCATATCCAGAGAAGGGAAAAGAAGTTTATTAATCTTTAACTGGTAATAAATTGTTATAACCAGTAAAGGACTTATTAACATTGAGGTAAAAAATAATTTTTTAAGATGCGACTTATTAACTGAGTTCAGCCAATAATCAAGGGTATAAGCAATAATAATAATTAGAATTATATTTGAAAAGATAATGTATTTTTCTGGGAATTGAAAGGCCTTAAGAAATGGGGTATATTTATAGATTAGACCATTAATGTAGATAGAGGATTTAGGTCCCAAGGCTAAAAGATAAAAAATAGTTGCAACTAAAAATCCCCAGTATATCTTTTTATCCTTCATAAATAATGAGATTAGACAAAAAAATAACCCTACTATCCCTAAATAATACCCCCTTATATAATTTGGTCTCAATGGATGGGAAAAATAATTAGTAGACTTATTAAGATTTGGGAATAACATCGAGATAAATTTTAAAGGCCGGGTGCTCCAGTTAAAAGAGAACGGCTTATTGATACCAGGGGGATCATATTTTCTATTACACTGATAAAAATATTCCATGGAAGGAAATATTTGAACGCAGCCTAAGAAAAGGAAAAGGATAAAAACAGTACTTACTAGGGAAAAATGCCTGATAAATTTTTTCTTCAATATCCCGGAGATTATCCCCCAAAAGAATAAAATCACTAACGTCCAATAAGATATCTCTGGGGCGCCACAAAAGAATTGCAGGGTTAGAGATATTGAGGTTAAAATTATATATTGAGGTTTTTGTTGTATAAAAAATTTACTGTACTTTTTAACAGGAGCTGAATAATTACCAGGGGTATTAAGACTGGTTATTGCCTTGTCAAAAAAGATCAGGATCAAAGGGAGCCAGGTAACAGCTTGAAGCAGATTCGTGACGTTAATTAGTGAGAGGGTTATCTCACAAAAATTAAAGATAAATGCAGCGCCTAGACTTGCGGTAATTGAAAACTGCCAGTGTCGTAGGAGGAGATAAAAAAAGATGGTGGCTAAGACAAGATGGAAGATAATAAAAAAATTAAAATGAAGGGCAAATGGCAAAAGGGTAAGAAGCGAATTAAATGGATAGAGAAAGGTAAATTGGGGATTGATATAAAAGGGGGTACCACAATTAATATCTTTATACCATAATGGCAGGAAACCCCTCCTCAATACCTGAGAGAAATAAAATCTTTGGGGATAAAAATATACCTCAAGATCTCCATAGTAAAAAATGACCTTCCTAAAGATAAAAGGGGAAAAAAAAATTATATTTACAACTATTATAAAAAGAAAAGGTAAATATCTTTTATATTTCTGCATTCTTTTCTATCCCAAGACATCATTATTATTAGTAGGTAAAACCTTTTTCCCTTGTTCAGTATAATAATTCGCCTTGTCCATGTCTCCTAGGGTCGAATAGGCCTTTGCAAGGCCAAGGTATAACCTGGAATCATTTTTTTTATAATTGATTGCCAAAAGATAATAATCAAGAGATTTTTTTACCATACCCTTTTTGAAATATGCCTGGCCTAGGAGATAATATATCTTATAGTTATTAAGGGCGAATTGAAGATTATCTTCTAATAGCCTTATGGCCTTGTCATACTTATTTTGGAGGATATAAAGATTAGCCAGGTTACTTAAACTGGCAAAATTATCCTTCTCTTGCATTGCCTTTATAAAATAAGCCGCTGCCTCTTCACGTTTACCACATTTGGCGGCTAATACCCCTATTACATTTAACATCTCAGAGGTTGGAGAATTTTCTTTTATAAAGTGATTATATATATTAAAAACCCTTTGGTACTCGCCTTGGTCATAATATAGGTTCATCAGATTTAAAGACACCTTCTCATCATCCGGATAATCCTTACTCAAATTAATAAGCAATCTTTCTGCCTTTTTATATGCATGACTATCTATATAAGCCAGGGCAAGGTGTCGAGCATTTTTTGCACTTTCTGGATTGTTTTTATAGGCATCTTCCCAAAAGGTAACGTCGTTTTTCCAGACACCTGTTCGATTATAGGTTAATATCCCAAACAATATAATGAGAACGATTATCCCTATATAAATTAACCTATTACTATGACTATCTTTTTCTCTGACTTTTAGTATATAGGCTAAGGTAAAGGCAGCCCCTAATGTTGGGATATAAAGGTATCGCTCATTAAACCAGATATCGTTAGTAAGCATCAATACAAACGAAGGGGCTATAAAAGAAAAAAACCATAAACCAGAAATCAAGATATATTTATCTCTCTTTTTAATAATATATCTATACACGATAAAAAGGATAATTAAAAAGGTTATCCCACTTGCAAGATAATCTTTTAGTGAAAGGGTCTCGAGATAATTGTGATAATAAGTATTTAAAGGGATAGGGATAAAGAGTTTATAACTATATAATAAAAAATAAACTAAGCTATTTTTGATAAAAAGGACTAATGAGATATCCCTTACCTTGGAATGAAAAGAGAATCTATCTAAGGCTAGATGCCTGAGACTAAAATAGAGGAGGAGATATAAGCCTAGATGGAAGCCCAATTTAAGTACTCTTTTTTTATTAACGGCAGGAAACAGGATTACTGCTAAAAATAGGATAAAAAGAAACACAATCCCTGTCTCTTTTGAGAGCAGGGCAAGGAGAAAACTAAATCCCCCTAACAGGCTATAAAGGGAGGAGGTATGCTCACCTTGAAGATATCTGAGATAACATATCCCACTAATTAATAAAAAAAAAGCGCATAGGGGATCTGTGATTGCGGCTATCCACATTACGGATTGACTGTTTACAGGATGGAGGGCAAAAAGGAGGGTTGCCAGGAGACTTATCCTTGATTCCTTAAGGATAAGATTTAAGAGAATAAAAAACAATCCGCACACGAAGATGTGGATTATTAGATTTACGAGGTGGAAACTAACATTTGAAAAATCAAAGGCTAACCTGGTAAGATAATGGGTAAGGATGTGAATAGGACGATAATAATATGATTTTAATTTTCTCGCACCATAGTATTCCCAGACCTCTGTACTGAATATCTGCCTGACAGGATTAGAGGCATGGACTACGGGATTATTAAGCACCTGGAATCCATCATCATGGACAAAGCCGTTAAATAGAGATTTGTAGAATATTAAAAAATTAATAAGGATAATAACTAGGATATAGGGTAAGAATTCCCTACTTTTTTGGATCATAAAAACCTTCGATCATCTTTTTCATTCTCTCTTCTATAATCCTCTTGAGCTCAGGATCATCGGTGCTATTATAAAAATGCCTTAAGAGGGAAAGGGCTGTCTCTTTCTCCCCAGACTTGTTATAAAGAATAGCTAGAAGTCTTTCCAGATGTGGGGGATGCCTAGGACATCTTACAGCTCTAGCCATATAATCAGTCGCAATCTTTGGATTATCGAGATAATACCAATAATTAAAGGCCAGGTAATAAGGAAATTTCCATGAATCTGGATGATTTTTCATCCCTTTCAATAACAATTTATTACCATTTTCAACATCATCACCCTCAAGAGGTAGGATAATACCCCCGAAGGTATAGGGATGGGTAAACTCAGGATCAAGGGTAGTAATTATATCCAAGATGTGATAGAGCCAGGTATAAATATGATCCGAAATAGAATGAGTTCCAAAATAACCTATGGCCTTTAACCAGAGCGCATCAGCAGCTAGATGATTATAACCTAATACTAATATCTTTAAAAACTTACCTGTTGGGACATAAAGTATTTCCTCAACAGTTTTTTTCTCACACCATGGGCAATCCTGGGTGTATTGGATAGATTTAAGATTATAAACCTTATTATTTAGGTAATTAAAATTAAATGTTATCATATATAGGAAGAAGGCAAACAATGCGGATTTAAAGATATTACTTAGCTGTGTAAGAGATAGCATTTTTATACAGTTTTTTACGAATAAAGCTATTCAAAAAATAAACATAAATGGGCGATAACTTTAGTCTATCGCCCATTTATGTTAGCCACTAATAAAACTAAATTAAGTTCTATGTATCTGCTGAACAATCGTTAGAGCCATTTGTTAACTGCCTTACTTGGTTTATAGACCACTCATCCACACTACTATCTGTATCAATGTTACCTTGTGCTGTAGCTGTAAACGTTAAAGAACCACTAACGCCTATTCCATATGAACCATACCTAGGAGTCCCTTCGTATGTCCAATTTATTTCGGTTAATGTTCCATAACTCCCAACTTCTATATGAAAAGCTTTTTCGGCTGTAAAAATAGACCCTAGATTAGCCTTTGCCTCAGACTGTTTCGCCTTACATGAAAATCTTGTAAAACTAGGGATAGCTATTGTTGCCAGGATACCTATAATAGCCACAACAATCATGAGTTCGATAAGGGTAAACCCTTTCTTACTAAGTTCTTTTCTAAATTGATTAAATCTAGCCATCTTTCTCTCACCTCCTTTATTAAACCCATGTTTACCAGTTGTAACTTCGATATCTAATAATATCAAAAAGTTAATGACTAGAGATGTCAAATTACGTATAAGAAATTTTATAAAAATAAATTATATTTTATAAAATCAAGTAGTTAGCTAATTTAGTTT
>JAZDLJ010000405.1:0-2351 GCA_043802115.1 bacterium
AAACTAAATTAGCTAACTACTTGATTTTATAAAATATAATTTATTTTTATAAAATTTCTTATACGTAATTTGACATCTCTAGTCATTAACTTTTTGATATTATTAGATATCGAAGTTACAACTGGTAAACATGGGTTATAAAATAGGATTATTGTTCTCAATGGTCTTACATCGGATGTTTCTAAAATTTTTTTAAAAAAATTTGCCATTAATGCATTGTATCTTAACAAATTATAGCTTTTAATTATTCTTTGCTTTCGTAATTACAAAATTTGAGGTTTGAGGAAACTTAACTTGAAGCAACACGCAATCTTAAACACAGTTTTATAGACTTTTAAATCCCTTACATCTTCTATCTTTTCACTCATCTTCTTATCTCTAAGGAATAAAGATTTAATAAATTAACCCAAAATAAAAAATAAGGAAATAATAAATTAGCCACAGAGAACACAGAGTTCACAAAGGTAAAAAGAATAGTTATAATTGTAAACCAAATTAAATTAGATAATTTCTTACAACACACATTCCGCATCAAATTTTCAAGAAAATAGTATTTTTTATTTTTGTCTTTAGCCCTGAGACACAGGTGAAGGCTGAAAGGCTTATTAATCTTGATTACCAAAGATTGTTTAATTTTGAATTAAAGATAGAAAATAAAATGTAGCGTTGAAAAGAATGAGGTTTTCAGGCTTATTTTATTGATATTACAGAAAAACTAAACAAAAACGACGAACTTGGGTAAAGAAAAAAACAAATCAAAACTTCACAATAAATTTCTACTTTATCACATATTGCATATTGTTTATGCCTCATGTTCTTGGATTATTCTTTTTCTTCAAAAAGCTATCCTTTAACGCCCGCAATTTTTCCAAATGCTTACGAATAGAGGCCTCATAACCTCTCTCTGTTGGGAAATAGTATCTTTTACATTTTAATTTTTGGGGTAAGTAATCTTCTGCGACAAAACCATCCTGCGTATCATGAGGATATTGATATCCCTCATGATAACCTAATTTTTTCATTAAATTAGTTGGGGCATTGCGAAGATGGAGAGGTACTGGTAATGCCCCCAAACGAACTACATCTTCTTTAGCTTTTAAATATGAACGATATGAGGCATTACTCTTTGGAGCACTAGCAAGATAGGTAACTGCCTGGGCTAAGGGAATCCATCCCTCTGGCATCCCTACAAAATGGAAGGCATCCTTGACCGCAACTGCTACCTGTAGAGCATGAGGATCAGCATTACCTATATCCTCAGAGGCAAAGATAACCATCCTCCTGGCAATGAATAATGGTTCTTCGCCTGCCTCCAACATTCGAGCAAGCCAATAGATAGCAGCATCAGGATCACTTCCCCTCATACTTTTAATAAAGGCTGAAATAACATTATAATGTTCTTCACCTTTCTTATCGTAGTAGATTGCCTTTCTCTGGATAACCTGTTCTAAGATGGTTAAAGTGATTATCCTGGGAGAAGGAGGAGCTGCCGGTTGAAGAAGTAAAGATCCACAGGCTTCTAAGGCATTAAGAGCCCATCGGGCATCACCATGAGCTGATTGGCTAAGAAATTCCAAGGCATCACCCTCAATAGAAAGATTTTTAGAACCTAATCCACGTTCAGGTTCGCTTAAGGCCCTTTCTATGATAGCCTTAATATGATGTGGCTGCAATTCCTTAAAAACAAGCGTTGTCGTTCTTGAGAGAAGGGCAGGGATTACTTGAAAGGAAGGGTTTTCTGTGGTAGCTCCAATTAAGGTGATAGCCCCATTTTCCACATGATGTAAAAAAGCATCCTGCTGAGCCTTGTTAAAACGATGGATTTCATCAACAAACAAGATGGTCTTTTGGTTATAAAAATTTCTTTCTTTCTCAGCATTTTTAAGAATCTCCTTCACCTCGCTTATTCCAGAAAGTACAGCAGAGAAGGAGACAAAAAGGGCTTTGGTCGTATGAGAGACAATAAAGGCAAAGGTAGTTTTTCCACTCCCTGGAGGCCCCCAAAGGATAAGAGAAGGAAGAGAATCATTCTCCAGGGATTTTGATATTGGTTTTCCTGGACTAAGGATATGTTCCTGCCCAACGAATTCGTTTAGAGACCGAGGACGCATTCGGTCTGCAAGGGGTGTTTTGGGTAGAGACGTTGAGGGAGTAATTGTCATTATTTAATAGTACTTAAACATCTATAATAAGGCAAGGATAAAAAATAACAGCAATTCTAATTTTGATTTTTTTTAAGATAGATGTGCCTACAACATTTTGCTGAGCGAGTATTTAGTAAGCTTTTTGTAAATTTTCTTAGCGCAGCTTCCCGTAAAATTGCCTCTGTTTGAGCGAAGCGAGTTAGGCAA
>JAZDLJ010000413.1:0-13419 GCA_043802115.1 bacterium
TGGACATCTTTCCAAAATAAATACCTTATTCTCTAGGGGCACGAGAAGACAAAAATTTTGCTGGAGTGAGTTATTTAGTAGGCTTTTTGTAAATTTTATTAGCACAGATTCCCGTAAAATTGCCTCTGTTTGAGCGAAGCGAGTTAGGCAATTTAGGGAAGCAAACTTAGAAAATTAAAAAAGACTACTTCAACGAACGAAGCAAAGATTTTTGTCTTCCTACGCCCTGCAAGATTAATTTGGAAAGATGTCTAATATTTAGTAATACAACGTGAGGAGTTTAAGACAATGTTTTATTTACATGGAATAAAAGTAAAATATTTCTGCTTTCTGTTACTGCTTTTGCTATTTACAACTACGATTTGTCGTGCATCTGAAAGTATAAATATTGAGACTTATGATGCTGAAGTGGACAGAGAATATGTAGATGAACAAGTGGTTGTTCATTTTGTGGATGATGCAACAGAGGAAGAAATCGAAGCAATTCGAAATAAATTCAGGGCGGATCAGGTGGATTCAAACCATGGTTCACACCTCTGGCAACTACCAGTTGAAACCGACATCGAAGAAATAATTTCAGCGTTGGAACTAGATCAGAGTGTATATTATGCTGAGCCAAACTATTTGTTGAAGTATCCAATAGAATCAAAAGAGGCTATTGAAGAAACAACTATCGAAAAACCAGGGGGAAATAATACAAGTAGAAGTAGGGTTGGAGGAACAAAGTATACTGATGAGTTTTATCCAGCTCAATGGGGTCTTAAAATGATCAAGGCAGAGGAGTCCTGGGGTATCTGGGAAAGAGAGAGTAAACAGGATACAGAGGTAATATTAGCTATAGTTGATTCAGGTGTTTTAGCATCTCATCCTGATTTAAATAATCGAATGGCTATTAATCCAACTACTGGTGATGTAGTAAGTCACGTTTCCACTGGACAGAACAATTTATTACTTGATAGTCATGGTACTTCTGTGGCAGGCATCGCAGCCGCAGCAATAAATGGTCGGGGGATAATAGGTGTAGCCGGGCCGGCTAATGTAAAGATCCTCCCAGTGCGTGTTTTTGAATCGCAACAGACAGCTACTTCATTAAGCAGCATATATTGGATAGCCAATGGTATCAAGTGGGCTGCAAACAACAAGGCAGATATTATAAACTTGAGTCTCGGAATGTGGGTAAAAAGCAGGGAATTAGACGAGGCTGTGCAATACGCTGTCTCTAAGAAAATTTTGTTAGTAGCTGCGGCTGAGAATAAAGCGGTATTGGAACAGGGAGACTATCCGATATGCTCTCCGAACGTATTGGGCGTAACGTCTGTAAATGAATCAGGTCTGCCGGTCAGGAATGCAGGTTATGGTGTTATGGCAGTAGATGTTGCTGCACCTGGTGAGAATATCATCATCCCTACGATTAGCCCCTATTGCTATAAGTTTGTTAGTGGCACTTCGTTTGCTACTGCATACGTCTCCGGTCTAGCTGCACTTATCAAGGCTACTTATCCTGAATGTACTGCTGATGAAATTGTCAGAATTATCAAAGAGAGCACCACAACCCCATCTGAGAACTGGGACAATAATTATGGATCAGGAATCATAAATGCTGCCAATGCATTAGATTATGGGAAAGAAGTAATAAGACAGGATTCGCTGGCTAGTGAGCACT
The DNA here is from genome assembly GCA_043802115.1 of bacterium. Lineage (GTDB taxonomy): Bacteria > SZUA-182 > SZUA-182 > JAZDLJ01 > JAZDLJ01 > JAZDLJ01. The sequence goes on from JAZDLJ010000413.1 coordinate 1,664, forward strand.
ATTATACCGCTGCTGAGATAAGTGGTGGGATACCATTAGCCTTTGGAACAAGTTTTCAGTCATTTTATGGAGTTTCATCTATATTTGCGAACTATGTCCCGACAAATTATGGCGCAGATGTTACATCATCTATCTCTGGTTATAGTTATAGTCAGATGGTTTCAGCAGGCTATAGTGCAGGTGCTGGATTGCCAAATTATAGTTCAGCGCAGATATTTCCAGGTCTAAATGCAAGTATTATTAAAACAGGTTATTGGTTAAATACCTTACCAGTTCCGTCTCCAGTTTATGGATTTGCTACAGCTTCTGTATTATTAGGCTACTACAATTTGAGTCCCGTGCCCACAGATTTTTTGGGAGTATATCCTGTAAGTCAGTATTAGATTCCAGGCTCTCCAATTGGCGTTCAACTATTTTCATTTATGCCATATTAAGCAGATATACTACTCGGTACGCTTCACTACCTACTGCACGACAAGCACCTGCTACGTAAGTATGCAAACCAGACCGAACTTCTTCTGATATCAATTCCTGCCGCATCTTCGTGCTAAATACTATATGCAGGAGGACTTTGGATAATGACTAAGACATTTTTCTCCCCTATCTTTATTATATCTCGCCCTTACAGGGCTACTCTTTGGACATTTCTTCATTCCCAGGGCCTTGCCCTGGGCTGGGATGTCACGCCCTTTCAGGGTGCAAAAACTTCTTTAAAAAAATTACGTAGTAAACAATTCTTAATTTTTCAAACCAGAATATCTCCTTGTTAACCATACCTAGGATTAGCAAACCTCTCAATTCCTACTCCTAATGCACATAAATATCTCTTTTGCATTTCTGATAGAGTTTTTTGTAGCCTCTCACTGACACTATCCGCAACCCCGCATAAAAAAAATGGAAATTCCTGCCATTGAATTATCTTCCTTCATTAAAAGAGTCCCCCTCATCCAAACTATTTTGGATGAGGGGGCTCTTTTTTTATTGATAAGATCAAACAGATCGAATATAATCCCAAAAGTTGCACAAATATCCTCATTTTAAGGAGACTTTATGAAGAGAAAATATGTTTCTATTCTTGTGTTCATGTCAGTTTTCTTTTTTTTAACAGAAGCTTACGCTAAAAGTGAAGATATTAACGATCCTGAAAATAAATATCATGTCTACGCTATCCAAGAAAAAATCTTTCATTATTCTCATGAGTTAGGGCTAAATTTTGGTTATTTCCCAGATGATGACTTCTATGAGCTTTATCCTGTTAGTGGAAGTTACATCTTTCATTTTAATGATCAACTTGCCTGGGAGGTTGTTAGAGGAACTTATATAATCAATAAAGAAAAGACACTTAGAAAAGATCTTCGAGATAAATTTAATATCGTCCCTACAGAATTTAGTAAGATGATATATATGTTCCATAGTCACGTTATTTTAAAACCTTTTTATGGAAAAGAGGCTGTCTTTAATCGTGGGATAATAAATAACGAAACCTACTTTTTTGCTGGCATGGGTATGGTGAGTTATGAGACAAAGGCAGGCACATTGAAAGAGAGTGTTCCATCTTTGAGTTTTGGGATGGGTTTAAAATATTTTATAAGCAGACATCTCTCTCTAAATTTTGAGATTCGAGATCTTGAAAATTTTAGAGAAGATAGAAATGAAAATAATCTTTCTGTAGGGATGGGAGCAGGCTTCCGTTTCAATCTTGCCCCAAGAAAGACAGAAGAGGATTCAACGTTAAAATTATTAAAACAATATCTGAGAGATAAAGAAGAAAAACAGAATGAAATAAAAAAAGTAGATAAAAAAGAGGAAAAAAAAGAGAAAGTAAAAAAATAAGTGAAAAAATAAATAAAAAGTAGGGAAAAAAGCATGAAAAAAAGTATGAAAAAAAGAAAAAGTAGTTATACCATAGTGTATATCCTTACCCTCTTTTTACTCTTTTTTTTGTCTGGATGCAGCCTGTCTGGACACAAAGCAAAGAAAGCTAAAAAAAAACAGATCCTAAAAGTCTCCTCGAAAAAGAAAGTACAGTCTGAAACTAAAAAAAAATCCAAGACAAAAAAGAAATCCCAAACTAACTCCCGATCCAAACCTAAAGAACAAAAAAATAGTAAGGAACAAAATGAAATTAAAGTAAAGGCTACGATGTCTTTTTCTCGAGGTTTTAAGTTATTTGGGAAAAAAGATTATCGAGAGGCAGCTCCTTATCTTTATGATTTTGTAAGACAAAATTCAATAGATGTGGCTGATCATGACTGGGCAGAATTTTTTCTCGGGGTATCTTTATATAAAAGTGGTTTTTCCCACGCAGCCGTTGACACTTTGTCCTACCTCATTGTAAGAAAACCAAACCCAAAAATTGTCTCATATTCTCTGGAGATACTTGAAGAAATCAGTCGTACTACCCCATTTGATCGCGACTTACTTATTTTTACAGTCATTTGTGATCAAGAATACGGGACCATCGACAAAAAGCTTGGTGATTTTATAAACTTTTACCAGGGGGTATATGATTGGGAAAATGGATTTCTAGAATGGGGAGACACTCATTTTAAAAAAATTACTCCAAAGACATATTATTATTACAAGTATTTATATCATAACGCCCTCTATAAAATATACCAAGATCGGCTCGATGAGTCAATTATCATCTTAAATGAAATTCTGGAAAGTGAGAAACCTATTGATGATCTTAAAAATGAGGCACTAAAGACCCTGGCTCGATTAGCTTATGAAAAAGGAGAATTCAAAAAGGCTGATACCTATTATCAAAAGATAAATAAACCCATTTTCGACCAGGCAGAAAATCTTCTTGAAAGGGGATGGGGCTATTATCGACTGGGTAAACTGGAAGAAGGGCTGGGATTACTTTATGCATTTAACGCCCCTTCTTTCAAAGAGTACTTCACACCTGAATTTTATATTCTAAAATCTTTTATCTATAAGGATGTCTGTCATTATAGAAGGGCATTATCAGTAGTTAACGAATTTAAAACCCACTATAAGACCTCTCTAAAGTCTATCAACGCCCGAGGAAAGCCTCTAGACGATCCTCCTTTATTGCTAGTTCTCTTAACTAAAAAAGATATAAATCTGACCTGGCGTTTTTTAAGGCTCTTAGAAGAAGAAAAAAAAGAAGCTAAAAAGCTTCAAAATAAAATACTTGTTAGTTATTTAGAAAAAATATATAATCTTGAGATAGAAAAGATTGTAAAAACATTTAAGAATCAAATAGAAAAGGACTATGAAAAAACGGCTAATGAGTTATTGAAATATGAAGAAGAGGCAAATCTTTTAGAATATGAAATCGGACTTGATATATATAAGATGGTGGGAGATTATCAGCTCGATGAAAACCCTTCTAAAAAAGATGAGCGAAAGATTGAATTGAAAAAGGTGGTGATCTATCCATTCCAGGAAGAATTCTGGAATGACGAATTAACTAATTATAAGGTTATTTTACCTAGTAAGTGCAGTAAACCAGAGCAATGGGATATGTTTTTCAATGAAAAGAAGTAACTTTCAATGGGTAGAAAGTAGTCTTTTTATTGAATGAAAAAGTCCGATTCCCTGTGAACCCTTACACTTTTTCATAATTAGAATTGCTGGTACAAAAAAGGTTTTAGATGAGAAAAAAAATAAAGTTGAAACTAATACTATTTTTTATCCTAATCACCTTTCCTTCATTTTTAACCTTTCGAGGTAAATCGTCCGGGTCATATTTTGATGAAGGTTATGACTATAAAAAAAGAGATGCCAAAAAGGAACAAAAAATAATACTTAAAAAGTTAAAGGAGGATAAAAAGAGATGTGATCTATCGATAAAAAATACAAAAGCCTTAATCGATAAATCTTTAGATATGCCTTACCTTCCAGAACTCTATCTCCGCCTGGCGGAGCTTTACATAGAAAAATCCAGGATTGTCTATTTTACACGTAAGACTGAGGCCTTTGGCGAAACAAAGGCCTTGGATGACCTTGAGGCAAAGACGTTAAAAAATAAAGCAATTGAAACTTATCATCGGATCTTAAATAATTATCCAGATTGTGATTTTCGGGATAAGGTTCACTTTTTTCTAGCTCATGAATACCGAGAGTTGGGTGAAATTAAAGAGATGATGAATCAATATAAGACTATTATAGATAATTATAAAGAAAGTCCTTATACCCCAGAATCATATCTCCTCCTTGGAGATTATTTTTTTAATATTCAGGAACTAACTATAGCTCAAAGGCATTATAATTTAGTATTAAGATATCCTGACAGTCCATCGAGTGCAGTTGCCCTATATAAATTAGGATGGTGTCATATTAATAAGGCCGAGTTTAAAGATGCCATGAAACTATTTGAAGATTCTGTAACTAGTGTTTCTGCCACAAAGGAATTAGAGATCGATACTTATAAAACGGTGGATATTCGCTTGGAATCATTAATTGATATGGCCTTTTGTTATTGTGAGGTTTATAAAGACAGTAGCCCGGAAGATGCCCTTAACTATTTTCAGAAATACGCCTGGACAAGACCCGTATATGCAACTGTCCTTGAAAAACTAGCTTATAGATATTTTATTAAAAATAAATATCATCATGCAGCTATGATTTACAGACAATTGTCTGTTCTGAAACATGATCCTGAAAGATTACTTGAATATGCAAAAAAAATATACCAATGTGTTCAATCACTTGAATCTCTTGAAGCCACTGACCAGGATGTATCTATTATTGTTAAGGCTCTTGAAAAACAACGCTACTCTCTCCATATACCTGAAGAAAAAAAAAAGAAAAGCCTTGAAGACTATGAACTTTTTGCACGGGACATCATTACCCATCTTCACGATAAAGCAAGAGAGAAAAAGGCAATAGCTGATTTTAATAGAGCAGTTGACTCTTACAAGATGTATCTTGATTTTTTTAAAGATAGCCCAGTATATAAAGATATGGAGACAAATTATGCAGAGGTGCTTTTTTCTGCCAAGCTCTATTTCGAGGCTGGAAAACAATATGAAAAATTATCAAAATTATCTTATAAAGATCAAGAGCAGAAGGGAGAAAAATTATATAGCGCAATACTTTCTTATTATAATACCTTAAAAAATAAGGATAATTTAAATCACTATCAAACTACCTACGCTAGAGAAGGTTTAAAGAGTACAGGTAACCGATATGTGAATGAATTTCCAAATTCTGAAAAGGTACCTAATGTCCTCTTTAATATTGCCTGCATCTCATATGATGAGGGTAAGTATGATGAGGCAATTAAAGAATTTCGTAATTTTGTTAATAGGTATCCAAGGAGTCCAGAGGCTAAGGCATCAATACACCTTGTCCTGGATGCTTACAATCTGAGAGAAAATTATGAATCTCTGATAAATTATGGGAAAGAGGTTATATCTAATAGTGAAATAACTGATAAAGAATTTAAAGATGAGATAAACAAGATCATTGAGGCAGGTGAGGCCAAGGTTGTAGGTTCACTTACCTTAGCAATCGGAACTGACTGGGATAAAGGTAAGGGAAAAAAGGATGTACATGCTCTTCTTGAAAAAAGGGGAGGGGCATATTTAGGGGAGCAGGTAATGTATGCTATGCTTGCCCCAAGTAAAGAGAAGGGCGATTTAGAGGCCATATACTCTATTGGTACTCAGCTTATCACCCAGTATCCAAATTCTCCAAAGGTAGAAAATGTCCTCACTGCTATGATAGATTCTTCCCTACAATCAGCTCAATTTAGATTCCTGGCTAATTATCTAGAAGAATTCGCCAAGAGATTTCCAAAACATAAGAATATGCTAGATTTTCTAGCTCAAGCTGCAAAAATTAGGGATGGACTTGGCCAGTATGATCTGGCTAATAACGATTACCAACAATTACTAGCCTGCTCAGATAAAATCGGAAATATAGAGGAAGAGGCTATATTTGCCATAGCAGATAACGGAATGCGCAAGTCTGATTCTAATCTTGTCCATAAGATATTAAGCGAAAAAAGAAACTTTCTCTCTTCTTCAGGCCGAGTAAAGGCTGATGCAAGGCTATCGATTATCTGTTTTCAAAAAGGGGACATTAAAAATGCTCAGGAATACCAGGGAAGAGCCGAAAAGGGATGTTCACCGACCATGATCAGTACAGATGATAAAATTGCCAGCATAATGTCTGAACTGGATTATGTTGTTACAGAAAATCTGTTTAAGGAATATATGAGTGTCCAATTAAACAGCACACTTGACAATGAGCTTGTAACTACCAAGGTAAAACTCTTGGAAGAATTAGAGAAGGCCTACATAGGAATAATTAAATATAAATCCCCCGAATGGGTATTGGCAGCCTGTTATCGCTCGTTCGAAATAAATAATGAATTTGGTCGTTTTTTAAAGGAGGCTCCTTTACCTGATCTAACTCAAGGAGAAAAAGAAGAATATCTAAAGATCATTGAGCAAAAATCCCAGGTCTATTTTGAAAAAGCTAACCAATATTTGAAGACCTGTTTAGAGAGGGGACAAGCCTGGGGTATATGCAATCCTAAACTATCGATCTATTCTGGTGATCCATCTAAACCTCAAATAACCTCAATCTTTTCAGGCTCAACAACATCTGTTGAGATAACGGATGAATCTCTGAGAGATAAAGATTTAAAAAAAATGCATTATAAACTAGCTCAAAGCCCGAATGATACCGACACGCTTCTAGCGCTTATCACAGCATACATAAACAAAAAAGATTTTAGACAATCTATACTTATCGCTCAGAAGACATTAAGCGAGATGAAGACAGAACCAGCAACCTTAAAAGGTAAAATGTATAACTTACTTGGGGTTGCTTATCTATATATTGGAGAAGATGCTCTGGCTAAGGATACTTTTATTAACGCCCTTTCCATTGATCCTGATAACCTCGGAGCCAAAATAAATCTTGCAGGACTTTACGCTTATTACAGGTATAGCGCTAAGGCAAATGATATATATAAGACAATCACTGATAGAAACGTGGTTGATAATTGGAAGGAACCTATTCACCAAAAGGCAAAAGACTTCTATTATGATCAGATTAAGGATTAAGGCTGAAGTAGTTTTTTTTGGCGCTATTGCTCTGCATGAATTGCAAAGTGAGACGGGTGCCAGCAATTCTCATTTTGACTTATTTGTTGATATGCCTCCAAAATTTGCTTTACTCGTAAAGTAGTCTTTTTGAATTTTCTAAGCTTGCTTCCCTAAATTGCCTAACTCGCTTCGCTCAAACAGAGACAATTTTACGGGAAGCTGCGCTAAAAAAATTTACAAAAAGCCTACTAAATACTCGCTCAGCAAAATATTGGAGGCACACCTATCTTAAAAAAATTCAAAATTAGAATTGCTGGACGGGTGCAACCTACATTAATTTTTTTATTACGTTTACGGTATCTAATAACGGGTGAAAAAAACAAATTTTGTATTCAAGATAATTATATTCCTATTCTATCTTATTCATCCATTCACCTATCCACCTATTCACCTACTCACCATCCTATCCAATATCTATGCCTCCCCAGCTAACGCCTCCCAATACGATCCAATCAAACTTCGCGACCTCCTCAATAAAAGCCTCCTCGATCAAGCAGTAAAAAATGCTAAGGTCGGGATAAAGATAAAATCTTTACGAACAGGAAAAGTTCTTTATGAACATAATGCAGACAGGCTCTTCAATCCCGCCTCCAATATGAAACTCCTCACAACTGCGGCAGCACTTTTTTATCTAAAACCAGAGTACACCTTTAAAACTGAAGTGTATCAGGAGGGAAGTCTAAAAAATGGGCTATTAAATGGCAATCTCTATCTAAAAGGTAATGGGGATCCATCCCTGGTGTACGAGGAACTTTGGGACATTGCCCAACTGGTTGCTAATAAGGGAATTAGTGTTATTAATGGAGATATAGTTGGCGATGATAATTTTTTTGATAAAAAAAATACATGTACTGGATGGAAGGACATTGATGGAGAAAAATGGTATAATCCCAGGTTAAGCGCTTTATCCTTAAATTTTAATACCATCTCTGTCTATATAAAGCCTGGGATAGAGATTGGAGACCCTCTCCAAATAAAGCTTAATCCCCCAACAGACTTTATAAAAATAAACAATATAACAAAGACCAAACAAACAAAAAATAAAAAATTAACTGTAAAGAGACTATTTTCTAACAATGAAAACAATATTGTGCTTAGGGGTTATATGCCTCTTGGCCAGGATGAAATACGCTATATTAGAAATATTGAATCTCCTCCAATGTATACTCTTACTGTCTTTAAAGAATTACTAAAAAATTGTGGTGTTAACATAAAAGGTGAGATAAGGATTTGCCCTGTTCCTCCTTCTGCTCTTGAAATAGTAACCCATGAATCTCGATATCTGTCAGTTATTATTAAATACATGAATAAAATCAGTAATAATTTTATTGCTGAACAGATCCTAAAAACCCTTGGAGCAGAGCTTTATAATCCTCCAGGAAATACATCTAATGGACTGAGATCGATCAACAATTTTTTAGAAAAAGAACTTAAAGAAGATTCTACACGTTATAAAATTGTTGATGGCTCAGGCTTATCACCTGAAAATAAGATATCTCCAGATCTGCTTATTAATGTTTTAGAGTATATTTGTCAACGCTTTGAGTATAAATACGAATTCATATCTTCTCTATCCGTCTGTGGTATAGATGGGACAATGCAGAAGAGACTGGTTAACACAGCCGCGGAGAGAAGGGTAAGGGCAAAATCAGGGAGGCTAAAAAATGTTTCTTCCCTTTCTGGTTATCTCACTACTCAAGATAATGAAGAATTAATCTTTTCCATATTAGTGAACAATCTGGATAAAGATGTTGAAACTGTAAAGTTGTGGCAAGATAAAATAATTCTTGCCCTTACAACCACAACAATTTTATAAGTCCTACACAAATTAATAAGTCTTATTTGACTTATAATCCTATTATTATTTCATGAAATTTTCCACACTAACAAAATTAAAAGAGAAAGAAAAATGGGCAATATTCTTATTTATAAGCCTGCTATTTATCTACCTCTTAAACATGGGAGGACATTTTTATTCTGCTGACGGGGTTACCCGTTACGCAGCCGCCAGAAGTTTGGTTGAGGATCATGACCTTTCCTTAAAAGAATTTGGGAGATATTATCCTGCAGATAAATTATACGGGGCAACAGAGGATAAAAAAAGATATTATGGTAATGGCAGACAACAATTGCAATACATCCTTCTTATCCCCTTATACATCTTTGGAGACTTTGTAGCCTACCTTTTTCCCCGATACGACCTTGAAAATACCCATATCCTTTTTAGCTACGCCTTTAATTCAATTGTTACTGCCCTAACTGCCCTGATATTCTACTATATCTGTCTGCAACTGGGGTATACACTTCAAACTTCTATTCTAACCACCTTAATATACGGATTGGCCACTATGACCTTTCCCTATGCCAATTTTCTAAATAATCAGGTGCTAGGCGTATTTTTTATATTATTATCGTTCTTTTTTTTAATAAGTTACAGGAAAAAAAGAGAGAATAGGTGGTTAATCCCTTTTGCCTTTGGACTTGTTGGGGCAACCTTCTCAAGGAGAGAGTTTGCTATAATAGGCGTTTTTTTTAGCGTATACATTATCTCTTGGGAATTAAGAAGATTCTACTTAAAAAGGATCATCTTTATGATCTTCTTTATTCTTTCCCTGGCCTATGGATATAATTACCTTCATTTTAAAAACCTTGCTATTTTAAATACAGTCAACCATTTTTGGTTAGGTTTTATCTCAACGATTAAAGGTTCAGGCAGATTTACAACCCCGCTCTTAACAGGTCTCTATGGAAATCTTTTAAGTCCAGGCAAGAGCATCTTTTTATATAGTCCAATCCTTATCCTTGCCTTATTTTTTGGGAGAGCCTTTTATAAAAAAAACAGGCTAGAGGCTTTATTATCTTTTATTATTATTGTCTCCTTTATCTTGTTTATATCGAAACTGGATAATTGGAGTGGTAATTGGTGCTGGGGGAATAGACATCTTCTAATTATTATCCCTTTTTTAACCTTACCATTAGCTGGGGCTATAGAAAAATGGGAATCACTTAATTTTTCCATCAAGACTATCTTTCTTTATCTCCTTATGTTAAGTATAATAATCCAGATAGTAGGGGTTAGTATAGATTGGCAAGACTATTTACGTTGGGCAAGTAGCGAATTTGGAGGGGAACAGGGGGTTGGACTCACTATTTACAACTGGTCAATATCCCCTATACTCGGCCATTTGGAGGGTCTGATATATAGAAAAGACCTCCCCCTTGATTTTTGGTGGAGACACCCTTTTCATCAAGGTCTTCCCCTTAAATTAGGGGTACTCTTTTTTCTAATCCTCTTTCTTTTTCCAACCCTTTGGCTACTTTTAATTATTTTATCTAAAAAATGGTGGATATGGGTTAGTTCTATATTTTTACTCTTGGCTTGTCTAGGCTTTTTCTATAAAATAACACTTCAGACAAAGGGTTTTAAGGTCTTAAGAGAGAACAGTGATCCTCGGGCTATAATCCTTACTGATACGAAATCAGGGAATTATATTAAAAAATTTCATCCTCCTCAGTTTGTAATTGGTTCTGACCTGGAGCTGCTAAATCTCCTTGATTTTTTAAAAGGGAAAAAAAATGAGGTTACTCAAACCTTAAATCATTACCTGGAAAAATATAATTTATCTTATCTCTTTATCAATCAGGCCAACTTAAAGGTTAATTATGATCTATGGTCAGTATTTAATAACTATCCCTATCTCTTTGGTTCCCTTTATGGTGATAAAGGGTATCAGATTTATAAAATTAATACCTGGAGATTACAGCTACCTCCGATAGTCCTTCTTTCAAAAAAGTATATCAAGGGAGGAATCAATCTAAAAGACCTTAAGACAGTAAATATCAAGGAGGATGTCTTTAATAAACTCTATCTAATCGCCTTAGACAAAGATAATAATGTAGTCGAGGTTCATGCTGAGATCAACAAAGAGAAGGAAAAACTGAAAATTAGCCTATCTCCAAGAGATATTAGCAGTCATTATAATCTCTTTTTATCGGATGGAGAAGATCTCAAAGATAAAAACAATTTTTGTAAGATTGAGGAAGAAAAAGAGGGAGCTGAGCTCTCTTTATATTATCTAACGAAGAAGGAAAAGGAATGGAACCCTTCTGCTCCCAGGGTGCCGAGGTATTCTCTGGAGATAGATTTTAATCTCCCACAAAATAGAGAGGTTAGCTTTATCTGGATAAACACAATAAATGAGGGGGAAAGAACGATAGCTATTGAGACAGAAGGCAGGAATTATAATAGCCTGCGAATCCCTTTTTGGCATTGGGAGAGGGTAGGTTTTGTTGAAGGTAAAGAAGTTAAAGTGAAGATGAAGACTATTGGTAGAATAGATGGGCTGTGTGATCAGATATTGATTACTAATGATGTCTTGTATGATCCCAATTTATCCTTCTAACTGTCATAAAGTAGCTTTTTTTACTTTATGACAGTTAGAAGGATAAATTTTTGCTGATTATTTTGAAATTGCATTAAGAGGCTACATTAATTGTTTTATCTAAGTAGTGTCTGAACGAAAACCCCTTCAACCCTTGATACTAGAAGGTTTGAGGGCTAAAAAGTGCGGCGAAGATTTGAAATTTTTCATTTTTAATAAATTAGGCTCAATGTAACATGTTGATTTATACAGATCAATATTTATCATTCTAAAATCTTCGCAG
>JAZDLJ010000417.1:0-4517 GCA_043802115.1 bacterium
ACCATTGTTTGAGCGTAGCGAGTTTTGGTAATTTAGGGAAGTAAGCTTAGAAAATTCAAAAAGTCTCCGCTAACGAACGAAGTAAAGATTTTTGACTTCTCTACTACTTTAATAAAGATTATTTTGGAAAGATGTCTACTACTCCAAGTTAGGTTTTTCTGAAGGAATAGACATCTTTCCAAAATAATCTTGTGGGTGAGAAGACAAAAATCTAAAAAGGTGAGATGCTGAAAAATACCCAAAAAATCATCCTCCCCTAAATCCGATATAATTAAAAATTTAATTATTATTTTGACATTAATGATAGTAATAAATATAATCTTTTTATAGACTATCCTCAATGTGTTTCAGAAATATGTTTCAGATAATAGAATAGGGAAAATGAAGATGATGGTATAAGTATCTGTGGCGCGTATAATAGCACTTAGGGAAGATATACAATGGACAAAACCTGATGGCTGGAGAAATTATTAGATGTTAATGAAACTTGGTGAGATGTTAATTGATAAGGGGTTAATCACTAAAAAGGATCTGGATCATGCCTTAGAAATTCAGAAAAGTAATGACAAATTGTTAGGTCATATACTTATAAATCTAAAGCTAGTAACAGAAGAACAACTCTTAAGCATATTATCAGAACAGTTAAAAATACCTTTTAAAAGGCTGAATGAGGTAGCCGTAGATGAAGATTTATTAAAAAAGATTCCTATTCCCTTTATGGAGGAATATAAATTTGTGCCTATTGGAGTTGAACAAGGCAACCTTTTAACTATAGCTTCTCCAAATCCAATTAATGCTGCATTAAAAGATAATATGAGAGTATACTTTGGATTTAATATAGATCCTCTATTAACTCCAACTAAAGATGTTCTTGACTTTATAACTGACCATAAGGTGAAAGAGGAGTTACAAGTAAAAAATAAGGAGGATTTTTCAGATTCGGAGATAATGATTAGTAAAATAAAACAAGATGATAATGTAAAAGATAATCCTGATTCAGTTAAAGAATTTTTTAGTAATATATATCAAGAGGGTTTAAAGAGAAAGGCTAATTTTATCTATCTAGAAAAGCGAAAGGAGGATTTTCATTTACTTTATAAGACAAATGAGAGACTTGAAGAAGATTCTTTACCTAAGGAGATTGGACAGTTATACCCTAAGTTAACTTTATTTATAAAGAATAACTGTAGCCTTATTGCATCAAAGGATGCCTTGAAACAATATCTACTGATAGAAGTGATAGGTGACAAAAAAATAAAACTAAAAATGTGTATTATTCCGACTCTTATAGGAGAAAATATTTTTATTGAAGTACTTATTGATTATCCTCCAGTTCAAATAGAAAATTTGATTAATAATCAAAGAGATATGAAGTTTATAAAAAATATATTGGAGGAAAGGAAAGGTCTTATTATTATAAGTGGACCAATAAATTCAGTTCAAGAGGATACTCTTTATTCTATACTAAAGGGCTTAAATATAACAAGAAATAAGATTGTCTTATTAGAGTATACCTCAAAATACGAGTTGGTTGGAATCGATCAAATTCAGATGAGCCAGTTAGGAGAGCTTTCTTTACCCCAGGTTTTAAAAGATGTTATTAGTTATGAACCTGATATCCTGGCAACCTCTGAATCCTTTACTCCAGAATTGATAAAACTTCTTACTAATTTTGTAGTTAGTAAACGCTTGGCCATATGTACGTTGCAGGCACAAGATAGTTTTGATGCCCTTAATATAATTTTAGAATCAGGGGTAAATTTACGTAAGCTTGAAACAGTTCCTATTGTTTTTATCTCTCAAATTCTTATTCGTCAGATTTGTCCTCGTTGTAAAGAAGAATGTGAAAAATCAACACAAGATTTAATTATTAAACAATTGTTAATTCATAAAGATAAATTTTCAATAGAAGCAGGACAGTTGAACGGTGAAAAAATTTTTACTGGCAGAGGGTGTACTTATTGTAATTTTTCAGGGTATTCCGAAAAGATACCGATTTGCGAAGTATTAAAAATAGAAAATAAGTTGAAAGAAGCCTGCCTAAATAAAGCACCTTTAGACCAGTTAAGATATCTCGCTAGACAAGAAGGAATGCAGACCCTAAATGAAAGGATTGTAGAAAAATTGTTAGATGGGGTGACAACATTAGAAGAAGTAGAGCGGATTATATAGATGCGGAAAATGTTGGAGGCACATCTATACTTAAAAAAAACCAAAATTAGAATTGCTGTTATATTTTATAATGGGATTGAGTAATTACCTTTTTTATTTTTTACCTTGAAGGAGGGAAGTATAATGAAATTTAATAAAGTGACTGTCGTTTTTGCAATAATAATTCTTTTAGGGGCATGCGTAACTGTAAATATCTATTTTCCAGCAGCTGAAATAAAAAAGGCAGCAGATAAAATTGTGGATGACATTAGAGGTAAAACTCTAGAAGATGTCCCGAAAGAACAAAGTCAGCTCTGGGATTTGTTTGTTAAACCTGCCTTTGCTGCAATGGATATAGATGTGAGTAACCCTGCTATCCGTGAGCATCAAAAGTTATTAAAGGAAAGATTCCCCTCTCTGGTGTCTCTCTATAATGAGGGTAAGATAGGGGAAGCAAACACAGGCTTTGTTGAGATAAGGGATATTGAAGGGCTAGGATTAAAAGAGAAGAAGCTGATTAATGAAGAAAATAACAACCGTCAAACGCTTTACAAAGAGATACTTGATGCGAATAAACTTGGGGCTGAAAATCTTGGTGAGGTGCAAAGGATATTTGCTAATAGCTGGAGGGATAATGCCCCTAAAGGTTGGTGGATCCAAAAAGATGATGGGGCTTGGAGTAAGAAAGAATAGTTATCTATAATTAAGGATTGAGGTGTCTAGGACACCTTAATCCTTAATAGACATCTTTCCAAAATAATCTTGCGGGTGAGAAGACAAATTTTTTTGTCTTCTCTTGCCTCTAGATACTTAGAGAATACGATATTTATTTTGGAAAGATGTCTAATTATAATTTTTTTGTCATCCTCTAATAGTAAAACCTTTAAATTCTCCTGAACATTCTTGCCAATTGACCTTTATATTACTTACGACTGCCCCTGTTGGTCCTTGATGACACCACTTAACGATCTTATCAACCTTGTCCTCATCTCCTTCAAATACAGCCTCAACCCGTCCATCTGGAAGATTTTTAACCCAACCATTCACACCTAACGTATTAGCCTGAAGGTGAGTACTATAACGAAAAGAAACCCCTTGAACTATTCCTGTGATTAGGACATGCGCTTGTTTTTTAGCCGGGATCATTGTCGGTTCTTTACTGGGCTTCATTGGCACCAAACATCTGCTGGAAGATTAGATTTCACCTCTTTATGGCCTCTATTATATTAACAAAGCCTTTTCATAGATAGAAGAAGGATTGCCATTATACTTAAGCGAAGATTTAATTACCTTCTTTATCCTTTTGTCTATCTGGGTGGTAGCATTATTATCCAGATATACTGTCCTCCTAACAATCATGATTATTCCTTTTTAAGGGATAATTCTTGCCTTATTGTTTCAATGTCAAGGTTATTTATAAAGTCAATAAGGTTTGCCCAAATTTTATGAAAGCCAAATCCTCCCTGGGTCATTTCTTTTATGGCCTCCTCTTTAGTCCAGCCAGATATTACTATTCGATATATTGCACACATAGTGCCCGTACGATCTGCGCCATGTTGACAATGAACAAATACCGGAATACGGGTTTTATCAATAACAATCCGAATAAAACGAATAATATCTTCCTTTTCAGGATGCCAAGTCTTCATATATATATGTTCATAGGCAATCTCTGTAGATCCGATTTCATCTTTGTCTGTGTGGAAAGAACGAAGATTTACAATAGTCCTTATCCCCAGCTTTTTAAGCGCTACTATGCCCTCCGCTGTTGGCTGAGCTCCCCGGTATAAATCTTCAGTGACCTTATTGAAGTTAGGTAATCCGGCCTGATTTAAAGGGACAGCCCAATGTTTTGGCCTATCCGATGAGAGGGAGGTCTGTGTTTCCATCGTTTCGCCAAAAGCTACATTTATAGTTATTGTTTGGAAGATCAAAAGGTAGATGATGAAATAATATCTTTTTCGCATGTTCTAAACCTCCTTAGGTATTGAATCAATACCTTGGTAAAAAATTGCCGCCGCCAAATCCTGTATAAGTCATATTTTGGATAGTAACACTTCGTATAAAATCATTATCCAAGGCAAAATCAATCACCTGTCCAATTTTTGTATCATTTAAATCTTTTACAGCTACATTTAACAGCGTAGTCTGAACATTATATTTTTTAAGGTTCTCCAAGTCCTTTAATTTAGCCGAAAGGATATCCTGCCCATGCATTATCTTTGAGATATCTTCTTTATAGGATAAATAGTAGTATAAAAAAAGAGAAAACTTTAAATTTCATGGTTATATTTTTTTCGCATAGGTCTACAAGTCTTGGTAGACACTTCCAACTTAAATTTAAACGGATAGGTTAATCCATACCA
>JAZDLJ010000438.1:0-2340 GCA_043802115.1 bacterium
TAAAATGCGTTTTTTTAATACAGCAGGGCCAGTTGATTGTAAGGAACATTACTGTCTATCCCCAATTGATCGATTTAATCTTGCAGAGATAATATCCCTTATTGAACAGAAAAAATATTTTGTCCTGCATGCCCCGAGACAAACGGGAAAGACTACCTGTATGCTTGCACTTATGGAGTATCTGAATAATACAGGCAAATATCGTGCCCTTTATTTCAATGTGGAGTCAGCACAGGCTGCCAGGGGGGATGTGCGACAAGGCATGAGAGCCATATTGAATGAGATAGCCTCAAGCGCTTCCTATTTTCTGGAAGAAAATTTTCTTAAGACACATTGGGAACAGGTATTGGAAAAGAGTGGGGAATATGCAGCTCTGGGTGAGCTATTTTCCCTTTGGGCAGGAGAGAGCCTACTGCCCTTGGTCCTTCTCATAGATGAGATTGATTCGCTGGTAGATGACACACTTATTTCTGTATTGCGACAATTACGCGCAGGTTACAACAAACGTCCCAGACAATTTTCTCAAAGTGTGATTCTCTGTGGAGTCAGGGATGTGCGGGATTATCGGATACATTCTTCTAAAGATAAGGCCATAATTACTGGCGGAAGCGCCTTTAATATTAAGGCAGAATCTCTCAGACTTGGGAATTTTTCTAAGGAGGATATTAAAAATCTTTATAGAGAACATACTGAAGAGACAGGACAGGAGTTTCTTCCAGAGGCTGTAGATACTGTTTGGGCATTGACCAGTGGACAGCCCTGGCTGGTAAATGCCTTGGGATACGAAGTCTGTTTTAAGATGGATGAAGGGCGTGATCGGAGCAGGTCGATCACAATGGAGATGATCGAGAGGGCTAAGGAAAATATTATCCTGAGGAGAGATACCCACATTGATCAACTTGCTGATAAACTACAGGAGGAAAGGGTTCGACGGGTTATTGAACCTATATTAGGAGGGCTTACAGAGCCAGAGAATATCCCTACAGATGACATATTATATACTATAGACCTGGGTTTAGTTAAGGTTGATAAACAATTGCAGATAGCTAATCGGATATACCAGGAGGTTATCCCCAGGGAGTTGACGTACAGTACCCAGGTTACCATCTCAGAGCAAACATCCTGGTATGTCAACTCAAACGGTAAACTGGAGATGGACAAGCTCCTTGGTTCATTTCAGGGATTTTTTCGTGAACACTCAGAAAGCTGGGTAGAGAGGTTTCAGTATAAAGAGGCAGGCCCACAACTATTATTACAGGCATTCCTCCAGAGGATTATCAATGGTGGCGGGAGGGTGGATCGGGAATACGGGCTTGGAAGGAAACGAACAGACCTTTTTCTTGTCTGGCCTTATAAAGGAGGAATTCAGAAGGTAGTGATTGAGCTCAAGGTGCTTCACACCTCCTTAAGCGATACCATTAATGAGGGGTTTAAACAAACCGTAGGTTATATGGATATCTGTGGTACTGACCAAGGTCATCTGATTATCTTTGATCGAAGTAAAGGGAAGAGTTGGGAAGAAAAGATTTTTAAACGGTTGGAGGAATATCAAGGGAAGAAGATTACGGTCTGGGGGATGTAACAGGTCAGTCCCAGTTAAAGAATTGTGAGCGAAACTTAGGGAGATAGAGAGATGGTGAAAGTAAAAGAAGAATTTAAGAAGATGAGAAGTCGAGTAAAAGCAGCAATTCTCATTTTGAAAATAATGCAATAATATACAAATAATTATAAAATAAAATTCGTTTTTAAAAGTTATGTTTTGGATATCCTCTTCAAATTTCATGGTAGTAGCTAAACTAAGTTGGAATTCAACTAGGTTTTAAAAATGGTTATTATCCTACTTTTTGAAGAGGATACTGTTTTAATCCGTGTAAATCTGTGTTAATCCGTGTCTAAAAAGTTTTTTGTTTTTTTGCTTTCTAAAGAATACTCCCTAAAAGTGTAAACTAGTAAATGAAGGATGCCATTTTTTGACCAATATTAATGTCTAAATCGAAAATTGCCCCCTAAATTAAGATAATTTAGATGCGTTTGCCTTGGGGAGATATTAATGAATTAGAGAAATTAGCTACTAAGATTTATAGATGCCAAAGTTTAGAGGAAGTTCTAAGGTTGGTGTAATAAAGAAAAAGTTAAGAAGACGAGAGAGCATAGTTTAATCGGCCATATTTTTTGAGGAGGATACAGAAAAAGTACAAGAAGGGAGGTAAGATAAAATGCGTTTTTTTAATACAGCAGGGCCAGTTGATTGTAAGGAACATTACTGTCTATCCCCAATTGATCGATTTAATCTTGCAGAGATAATATCCCTTATTGAACAGAAAAAATATTTTGTCCTGC
>JAZDLJ010000004.1:0-7807 GCA_043802115.1 bacterium
TCCCTAAATTGCCTAACTCGTTTCGCTCAAACAGAGGCAATTTTACGGGAAGCTGCACTAAGAAAATTTATAAAAAGCCTACTAATAACTCACTACAGCAAAATTTTTGTCTTCTCTTGCCTCTAGATACTTAGAGAATACAGTATTTATTTTGGAAAGATGTCTAATATGGTATACTACTCCAACTTGAATTTTTCCAAGTGATTGTGTTAGTTAAAATCAGTATGTTAAGGCACTGAGGCACAAAGTTTTTAAGTTTTTTCCCTCTGTGCCTTAACAGCTAGTTACAAAAAACTAACCTGCATTACCTCAGAAAAACCTAACTTGGAGTAGTATACATCCTTTATGCATTGAATTTGGAGGTCAGATTAAAAAATTTGACCAAAAATTTTTAAGCAATATGAACTTTAAAATCCCACGCATACTCATCGCCGGCGTCCATAGTGGATCTGGCAAGACTACCGTCACCCTGGGACTCCTTTATCTCCTCCGTCAAAGAGGTCTTGATATCCGTCCCTTTAAGGTCGGACCTGACTTTATAGACCCTGGCTATCATAGTCAGATTATTGGGATACCTTCAAGAAACCTGGATGGTTGGATGCTTTCCAAAGAGTATAATTTAACCACCTTTATGCAAAACGCCTCAAGTGGAGATCTGGCTGTTATTGAAGGGGTAATGGGACTTTTTGATGGGATCAGCAGTGACCAGGAGGATGGGAGCTCAGCTCAAATAGCCAAGTGGCTTGATTGTCCAGTAATTTTAATTGTTGATAGTCGACACATGGCTCGGAGTGTTGCCCCCCTTATTCAAGGATTTGAGCGGTTTGATAAGCAACTCTCTCTTGCAGGGGTTATCTTTAATCAAGTAGGAAGTCAGAGACACTTTGAGTATTTAAAAGAAGCTGTTGAGACTTATTGTCAGACTGAGGTCTTAGGTTTTGTCCCTCGTGAGGAGTCTTTAGTTATTCCTGAACGCCATCTTGGTCTGGTGACATCTGGAGAAAATCTTTTGTCTCAGGCATTCCTTGATAATTTTTCTTCTATCCTTGCTAAAAATATAAACATTGATCGCCTGGTTGATATAGCTAAAAAAAGCAAAGAACTCTCTTTCCAATCAGATTCTTCCCGATTTGAGACTGTTTTGTCGGCGAGCCTCCTCGCAATGACGCAGATACGTTATTGCGAGGAGAATGATAAAGCAATCTTAAATAAAAAAGGACAGGGGGGAGCCTTAGAAGAAAAAAGCACAACCGTTGCTGTTGCAAGGGATGATGCCTTTTGTTTTTATTATCAGGATAACCTTGATTTCCTCCAACAAACTGGGGCAAGGTTATCTTTTTTTAGTCCCCTGTGCGATCAGGTGCTTCCAAATCCCTGTGATATCCTCTATCTGGGAGGAGGATATCCTGAACTCTATGGGTTACAGTTATCACAAAATCAAGGGATGATCAATTCTATCCGTGAATTTATTGAGGATGGGGGGAAGGTTTTTGCCGAGTGCGGTGGTTTTATCTATTTAACAAGGGGTATTGAGACCCATGAGCAGGGATACTTTCCTTTCATAGGTATCTATCCAGTCAAGGCTACTATGGGAAAGAAGGTCTGTCTTGGTTATTGTCAAATTCATCTAATTCAGGACTGTTTACTTGGTTATGCAGGAAGTATAATCCGTGGGCATGAATTTCATTATTCAACGATTGAAGAGATGCCTGATTATATTGAGAGAGCCTATTATTCTCAAGATTGGAAGGGTGATAAAAGACAGGCGGAAGGTTTTTTATACAAAAATTGTCTCGCTGGATATCCTCATCTCCACTTTGGCTCGTTATTAACCAATCAGGGTAAAAGGCAGGTAAGTCAGACCTGTTCATCCACTACTTTTTGTAACAAGGATTGAATTAAGAGGCAGCAAGTCCTGATTAAGGCACTGAATCTCTACTTTATCAACCTGACCCGGAGAGTGTTCAGGTAGTTTTATATATTTAGACATGAGAGAAGATGCCAGTCTGCTAATTGCTTCATCATTGTTGCCAAGCAAAATAGCTGTTGGTCCTGCTACCTTTTTAGGTTGCAAGATTAAGGAAGCCTTATTTTTGAAAGATAATAATTGTTGATTCTCTTCCTGATCCCTTCCAATTATTAATCTTGAGTTAGGAGATAGATAGAAATGCCTCCCAATGGAGAGAAATTTTAAGTCTATATAATCAGGTTCTGGGCAGTGTTGTAATAAAAGTTTTAAGCGTCCAGCGTAATTAGGATTAGTTAAAAAGCAACCGCCGGCAGGTGCCTTGTAATCCCCCTCACCTATCTTAAACCTCTTGGCCAAATTTATTTGAGGTTTTCTTGATCGACCATTAATATCTAAGAGTAGTGACCTGTCCACATATCCTTTTTCTTCAGGGATAGTGATTGGGAGTAATCTTGCAGAAAGCGGTCGGAGGATTAGACCTACTAAATCAGACTTTTTTTCAATTAATCGTAAGATATTTTTTTGTTGGGTCATTGGACGTTGTCCAACTACATCACCGGTTACGATAAAAGAGGCATTGAATTCGAGAAGTAGTTTTTTTGCCTCTTTTAGCATTAGGATCTTACAATCTATACAAGGATTAAGGCATTTACCATAGCCATATTCAGGATCCTTTAAGATATTTAAAAAGGATGTGGTAATGTCTATTTGCTGGAGATCAATTCCATAATTTTTTTTGATAAGGAGGGCTTGATCCCCCTGTTCAAAAAAAGGAGTAGTGAATTGGATTATCTTAAGGTTTATTGATTGTTCTAGCATTAATTTTATTGCCAGGAGACTATCTAATCCTTCAGAATATAAGACAACGGCGGTAGGCATGATAAACTCGTATTTATTTTTTTAAAATGTTATTCCTGATTGAACGAAAACTATAAATATTTCTTGACTTCTTTTTAATATAACATTAGCATAATCGAAGACTTGGGTTTATGTCAAGTCAGAAAAACGTGAGGGTGTGATTAAAAGTGAAAAAAAGATTATAAAATAATTGGTAGCCGCAGGCTTTAGTCTGCATCAATTTATGCATCTTTTAAATTTGTTTACTGTTACTCCTATCAATTTTGTTAAAATCAGTATATAATTCTTATCAATCTTATAATAAAGTTAAAGGGAAAAAATGTCAGAACTCTGGACAAAGAAAAATGAAATTGATTTTTTCCAAAAATCACGTAATTTCGCCACTCTTGAACAACTTTTTTATTTATCAGATGATAATCATTATTATGCCTATTGGCCTAAATCCTATAAAGGTACAAAATCTACTTTACAA
This sequence comes from bacterium, assembly GCA_043802115.1. Classification (GTDB taxonomy): domain Bacteria; phylum SZUA-182; class SZUA-182; order JAZDLJ01; family JAZDLJ01; genus JAZDLJ01. Next base: position 3,300 of record JAZDLJ010000004.1, read on the forward strand.
AGCAGGAATTCGTTAATTGGCAATTTCACTGAAAAATATTCTGTTGATTTACTTAATGATTTTGCTCAAAAGATAAGGTTGTTTTGCTGTTCAAAGTGTCGTTTGCGAAGAAATAGGTTTGACCTCTCAATCTCCAGCAGATGTAGCGTTTTGTTCAACTAAAAATAATATCCAGAAAGCAAAAGATATATTTATCCTCTTTGAAGTAAAGATGTCAATAGCTTGGAATTGGGAATTGTTACATCCCAGTAGAAATGAGGAACTTATTTGTTTAGGTGATTATAAAACACATAAGGGAAGTTGGCTATCAGCAGCAAACCCAGTTTTGAGAGATATCCATGAATATATTTTAGTCTTCTCAAAGGAATCATTTTCAAGGATTCGTAAGGATAAAGAAAATACAATACGAAAAGAAGAATTTTTAGAATGGACTAAAAGTGTTTGGACATTTTCTGCCGTTTCAGCGAGACAAATTGGCCATCCTGCCCCATTTCCCGAAGAACTCCCATATCGCCTAATTCAATTATACTCATTCAAAAATGACATAGTTATAGACCCATTTCTTGGTAGTGGCACTACTTGTCTATCAGCCTTAAAATCAAATCGAAACTATGTAGGGTACGATATAAATAAAGAATACGTAAAATTAGCTTGTAGAAGAATTGAAAATCACCAATCTCAAATAAGCTTATTTGATTAATGCAAAAAAAACATAACAATTTCATGTAGTTGATTCCTGATAACCCAACGAAAAATATGCGGGGCCATTAGGCACAAGTGATGATTTGGTTATGTTTTTTACAATCAGCATTCACAATATAGGAACTTAATTAAGGACAAAAAATCACATGAAAATTATATCTCTATTTAACAATAAAGGTGGTGTAGGAAAATCCACTTTAGGTTTCCACTTGGGATATGCATTAAGTCAACTAGGAAATAATATATTGTTTATCGACCTTGACCCTCAATGCAATTTAACAATTAGTGGTTTGGATGAAGAAAAATTGCATAAAATATGGGAAGAAGAAGACCTCTATATTGATGATTACGAAGCTGCATCAAAAAACAAAAAAAAGTTGCTGAGATAATTGCGAAACTAAGGTCTATGCATTTTTTATTAAAACCTACCGAGGATGGATTAAATGAACTAGAAAAGTATCCAGCACCTCAAAATTTGGCTCATAACCTAGACTTAATTAATTACCCAAACCCTACTCTGAACATTGCTTGTCGTGAACAATTAAGGGTGTTATCGAAACTCATATCAACTAGTACTCGTTTGGCAGACTCCATCTTTAAAACTTATACGTACTATCTCGACAGTGATAAGTTCTCTGTAACTATTATTAAAATTGTCAAGAAATAAGCGACGTTGTCGGGTTACTTAATTTATTTACCCTGTTAAATATTAATTTAAAAAGAATAATCCTTGCAACGAGGATAAAGTAAAAAAATTACTTTGTCCTCGTTGCAAGGATTATTTAAGGAGGCATTATAAATGACAGATAAGATAGATAATTATTCAAATAATGCTATCTCTGATGATACACTAAAGGAGTTGATAGACCTTTATGTAAATCAGAGACCTACCCCAAGTTTTTTTGAAAAGGTAGATAAATTTGTAGGGAGTTTGTTAATTGACGATAATGAAAATAAAAAAAATGAACCCTTTAGAGAAAATATATCTAACCTAAACTTCTTGTTTCTTGAGGCTAAGAAGATTCAAAGTGTGTTGTTAGAATACAAAAATTTTAACAATGATTTTAAGTTTAAAGAAACTATCGTTCGGGATTTGATAGCCCTTTCATCTTTGTGCAGGGCTGGTAGTAATAAATCAATATCAGAAGAAGAACTCCTTTTTTTATCAATGGTTCTTATCCCTTTAAATCCAGGGAATGTTAATGATAAGGTGTTACATATCTTCGAATCTGGCTCTTTTCCAGTAGAATCTAAACCGATTCTTATGGAATATTGGAATAAGGTCTCCGATCACTTAAAGAGTATTAATATTGATTTTAAGAATAACTTACTTTCTTCCCTGTCATATCTACAAGAATATGACCAGGGACATGGTACCTTTCATTTTGATAAGATTGCTTCCCTTTTCTATACCTTTTCTCAATGTATGATGAAGGCGGATGGCATAATAACAAAAGAAGAAGAGGAGAAGCTTAAGAAGATTAGAGCCCTTATTTATAGTAAAAAGGGAGATTTAAAGGCTGAAAAGGGGCTGGCAGAAGAGGAAACCTTAGAAACCGTGATGAAAAAGATTGATAAATTGGTAGGGATGGAGAATATTAAGGCAGAGATTAAGACCTTTATTAATTTGATAAAGATACAAAAGGAGCGGGAAATAAGAAAACTGCCTGTGCCCCCTCTTTCTTTACATACAGTTTTTTATGGTCCTCCTGGTACAGGGAAGACAACAATTGCCCGCTTGTTAGGAAAGGTGTATAAGTGTCTTGGATTACTAAAAAAAGGACATATTATAGAAACAGATCGGGCTGGGCTGGTTGCTGGCTATGTAGGTCAGACAGCTGCTCAGGTGGATGAGATAGTAAAAAATGCCCTGGAGGGTATTCTATTTATTGATGAGGCTTATACCTTAAGTCCAGAAAATGGACAGAATGATTTTGGGCAAGAGGCTATTGATACCTTGCTAAAAAGGATGGAAGATTACAGAGATCAATTGGTAGTGATTGTTGCAGGTTATCCTGATGAAATGAAGCGGTTCATTTATTCTAATCCTGGATTAAAATCAAGATTTAGTAGATACTTTTATTTTGATCATTACACCCCTGATGAGTTGATCAGGATATTTAATATCTTCTGTCAAAATGGGGTGTTTAAACTAGATCCAGAGGCTGGGAAAAAATTGCTTGATTTATTGACAGATTATTATCAGCATCGGGATAAGACATTTGGAAATGGTAGGTTGGCGAGAAATATCTTTGAAAAAATTATAGAAAAACAAGCAAATCGAATTGCGGCGATTGTTCCTCTTAATGATCAAATCTTATGTACTATTACTAAATCTGATATTCCAGAGAAAGAGGAATTATCTTTTTAGGTTTATCACCTCTTATACTACTCCGAGTTAGATTTTTCTGAGATAATGCAGGTTAGTTTTGTAACTAGCTGTTTAGGCACAAAGTAGCAAAGGCACAAAGGAAAAAAGGAAAAAAGGAAAAAAACTTTGTGCCTCAGGGCGGAATGTATCAACAACTTTGAGACACTTAGAGCGAAGAAAATAATGTTGTTTTACTATTTTATTGCGCCTTTTTATAAACTATACAAAATGTTACGCACAAATATCAGATATAAATTTGCCACAGAAACACAAAGAAGGAAAAGAATATCCCCTCTCTCTCAGCTAAGCTAAGAGAGAGGGGAAAAAGATTTATTTATTCTCTTCTTCCATATTCTCAACAGTAGTAGGTGAACTATCTTTAATCATATCCCCAAAACTTTCATCATCATGACAAGAGGTACAAGTTTCAGGCTGTACCCTGTAGGAGTAATTTTCTCCCTCGACATTATGACAATCTAAGCAGTTCACGTCGTTATCTTTATGTAGGGATGGTAATTCAGCTAAGTCACCATTTAGTGGAGGATGATTAGTGTGGCAAAGATTACAATCAGCTCTGGATGCCCCACTTTTATTATCATGGCAGCCAAAACATTCTTTGTGTGTAGGCTTAAATTTTAATTTAGGATCATGAACCACGTCGGTATGACATGGCATACAACTTTTTTCTTTCTTTTCAGTGATATGCATTTCATGATTTACTTTTATGAATTCTGTATCTTTTAATTTGGATGTATCATCATGGCATCCCTCTTTACCCCAACAATAAACAGGCTTATGGGCAGGTAGTGGGTATTCTAATTTTTTTATTCCTGTAATGTCTAAGATTTCATTATAAAGAGAAAATAATCCATTGATTTTGGCCGTCCAAAACCCAATAATGCTTGGATGTGAATGACAAGGCATACAATTATGCATATGCTTATTTTTATCTGGACGATGCCCAGATTTAATAAAGGTAGCGTGAGCGTCGTTCATACTATGACACATCCCACAGAATTTATGGTGACAGGTAAGATGAACTCCTTCATAAGCTACAAATCCAAAGACTAATAATCCTATAAAAGCTACCACTAAAAAACCAGATGTGTTATTTTCCCACTTTTCCTTAATCCATCCAAACATAATCAGCCTCCTTTTCAGAGTAATTATAAAGTAGCTTTTTTACTTTATAATTACTCTGAATTTTTTTGATTTTTTTTATCTTCCTTAATATCTTTTCCGTGTATCTATATCTATTTTAAATTTCTACTGCAAATATTAATAAGCTTTAATCATATTAGACATCTTTCCAAAATAATCTTTATTAAAGTAGTAGAGAAGTCAAAAATCTTTACTTCGTTCGTTAGCGGAGACTTTTTGAATTTTCTAAGCTTACTTCCCTAAATTACCAAAACTCGCTACGCTCAAACAATGG
>JAZDLJ010000007.1:0-3804 GCA_043802115.1 bacterium
AAACAGAGGCAATTTTACGGGAAGCTGCACTAAGAAAATTTATAAAAAGCCTACTAATAACTCACTACAGCAAAATTTTTGTCTTCTCTTGCCTCTAGATACTTAGAGAATACGGTATTTATTTTGGAAAGATGTCTAATGTATTTTTTTTTAACCTGTTTGTACTTATTTTATACATACCCAGATAAGTAATATTTAAACATATATAGGTACTAGCTCGAAGTTTCGGTTATAATCTCACGAAAATACAAAAAGCAAAGGAGCCCATCATGAAAGAACATAAAGACCGCATAGAATGTGCGGTACTAGGCATCGGTTCACCCCTGGTAGATATCCTTATTCAGGAAGAAGATGAATTTATTAAACTTGCTGGCGGAGTCAAAGGGGGGATGGAGCTGGTTGATTATAGCAAGATCGATGAGATGCTTGCTAAGACAGGTTCTACTATAGTTCAAGCCTCTGGGGGCTCAGCATCAAATACAATTCAAGCCCTTGCTCATTTGGGAAATAGTGTAGCATTTTTAGGAAAGGTAGGAAAGGACAAATATGGGAGATTTTATAAGAGTTCCTTAAAAAGGAGTGGTGTTGAACCAAGGTTGATATCTTGTCCAGATCAAACAGGCCGAGTCCTTTCTATAATCACCCCTGATGCGCAACGAACAATGCGGACATTCTTAGGGAGCGCGGCTAATTTATGCTGTGATGATCTTAATGCATCTCAATTTGAGGGTGTCAAGTATACCTTAATTGAAGGGTATCTCATGTTTAATGAACCTGTATTCCTCAAATCTATTGATTTGGCTAAGCAGGTGGGCAGTAAGGTTTGTCTGGATCTAGCCTCTTTTGAGGTAGTGAATATTAAAAAAGAATTACTTGAGAAGGTGTTTAAATCTGATATTGATATAATCTTTTCCAATGAGGACGAAGCCAAGGCCTTTACAGGAAAGGGAGAGGAAGAGTCTTTAGATATATTTAGTAAATTTTGTGAGATTGCAGTAGTGAAATTGGGTAAGGATGGGGCATGGATTAAGAATGGTGAAAGTAATTTTCGAGTTCAGGCACATCCTGTTAAGGCTATTGACACTACTGGGGCAGGTGATATCTGGGCAGCAGGGTTTCTCCACGGATTACTTCAGAAGGAGCCTCTGCATAGGTGTGGTGATATTGCAGCTAGGGTTGCAGCCAGGATAGTTGAGGTTGTTGGGGCATCCTTACCGAAACGGTCTTGGAAAAAAATACGGGAGGACTTACAACAGGGATAAAGTAGCTTTTTTACTTTATCCCTGTTGTAAGTGTTGATATTTTTTAATTACCTTTTTAATTACCTTGACAAAAAAAATAGATGTAGTATAATATCAATATTCTTTACATAAAAACATCCCAACCTTAGAAAAACTTTCATTTGTAGTATCTGAAGTTCCAGATAAATAATTTGGGGTAATCAAACGATTCCTCAAAAATCGATAAAAAATCCAAAGAGTTTGAGCTTAGATTATTTTTAAAAAATAAAAAGGCATTCTTTACTTATGGTCAAAAGTACTAATTTCCCTCAATTATGCTTCCTTTAAATTAAAGCCACTAATATGAAAAATCCCATAAATAGTTAATTAATTGTTTAACTTTAGTTTACCTTTGACACCTTAGCTCACTTCAAATTTATTTTATAAATAATTATAGAACTTGACAGTGATAAGTTCTCAATAAATAATTGTTTAATATATTGAATTTTCCTGTTTTAAATGTTTAAACAACACAATCATAAATATCAAATAGTTACAAAGGACTTAAGTGCTCTACCATAATTACTTATAACTTTTGCGTAACCTCTAAAGCCGAGTAAAATGTTATAAGTTTTTATGGTCGATCACTTATCACTGTCGAGGTATAGAAATAGAAAAATTAAATTATTAATTATATAAAAAGGAGTATTGTCAAATGCATTTTAACGATGGATCAAAAGACTTAAATCTAGATGAATTAAAAGAAATAAATGTTTCCGAGCTTTATACCATAGCTAAGTCATTAAGTGTAGAAGGAGCGAGTAGTTTACGCAAGCAAGAATTAATCTTTAAGATCCTTGGGGCTCAGGCAAAAAAGAATGGCTTAATTTTTGGTGAAGGTGTTCTTGAAATATTACCAGATGGGTTTGGTTTTCTAAGGTCGCCTGCCTACAATTATCTTCCTGGGCCAGATGATATTTATATCTCTCCTTCCCAGATTAGAAGATTTGATCTCAAGACAGGAGATACGATATCGGGGCAAATACGTCCACCCAAAGAGAATGAACGTTACTTTGCCTTATTAAAGGTCGAGGCTATTAATTTTGAAAGTCCTGAACTTGCAAAGGACAAAATGATCTTTGATAACCTTACCCCGCTCTATCCTGATAAAAAAATTAATTTAGAGATTGAAACCGAGCTTGATAAGTTGTCAACGCGGGTTATGGATCTGATTACCCCTATAGGCATGGGACAGAGAGGGCTAATTGTTGCTCCTCCCAGGACAGGCAAGACGATGTTATTACAGGCCATTGCTAATAGTGTCACAAAAAATCATCCTGATGTTATTTTGATTGTCCTTTTAATTGACGAACGACCCGAGGAAGTGACTGATATGCAACGTTCTGTAAGAGGTGAAGTTGTAAGTTCTACCTTTGATGAGCCTTCTCAGAGACATGTTCAAGTTGCTGAGATGGTTATAGAAAAATCTAAACGGCTTGTTGAACACGGGAGGGATGTAGTAATCCTTTTAGATAGCATCACTCGTCTGGCAAGGGCTTATAATTCTATAGTTCCTCCAAGTGGAAAGGTTTTATCTGGAGGAGTTGATTCCAACGCCCTACAGAGACCTAAAAGATTTTTTGGAGCAGCTAGAAATATTGAAAATGGTGGTAGCTTAACAATTATAGCAACTGCTCTCATAGACACGGGTAGTAGAATGGATGATGTTATTTTTGAAGAATTTAAAGGAACAGGAAATATGGAGTTACATTTAGATAGAAAGTTAGCAGATAGAAGGGTTTTCCCCGCGATTGATATACAAAGATCTGGTACAAGAAAGGAAGAACTTCTTTTAAGTAAGGAAGAGCTTAATAGAATTTGGGTGTTAAGAAAGATACTGCAACCTCTAAGCTCTGTCGAATCTATGGAGTTGCTACTTGAAAAACTAAAAGAAAAAAAGACAAATATTGAATTTTTACAGGGGATGAATGGCAACTAACATCCAACCTTTAAAAAGTAAAAACAACTTTTTAAAGGTTGGATGTTAGTTGCCATTTTTTTGGGATTTAATTTATTATGTCCGCCCATCAAGAGGGCGATAATCTAAAAAAACTTGCAACGGGGATAAAATAAAAAAGCAATTTTATCCCCGTTGCAAGTGTAAGAGGAGGAAGTTTAAAATGAAGAAAGATATACATCCTGAATACAAAGAAACATCTATTACTTGTGCTTGTGGAGAGGTTATTCAGACCAGTTCGACAAAAGAGAACATCCATGTTGAAATTTGTTCAAAATGTCATCCTTTTTTTACAGGGAAACAAAAACTAGTTGATAGTGCTGGAAGGGTTGAAGGATTTAGAAAGAAATATGAGAATGTGGATCTCTCAAAGGCTAAGAAGGTAAAAAAAAATAGAAAGAAAAAAGAAGAGAATAATAGTGGACAAGAGGAAGTAAAGGAAGGTATCAGCATCAGTTGAGGGAATTTAAGGGTAGGATTTGCATTTTTATGTAGCTTGTGAATTCAACACATTTGCTGTGTTCAATCAGTTAATAAAATATGATTATATTATAACGGATTTAGGGG